>NZ_JBFUAY010000164.1:0-10181 GCF_056406015.1 Rhizobium sp. P1_E1
GCTCTGTACGAGGCGAAGAAGGCGGGCCGCGGCCGCGCTGCGGTCTTTACAGAAGAGCTTCGCAGTGCCGCGATCCATTCGAAAGAATTGGCGGACGAATTCACGCATGCGCTCGATCGCGATGAACTCGTTGCATTCTTCCAACCGCAGTTCAATGCAAACACATTGGAGATTGCCGGCGTCGAGACACTGGCCCGTTGGGATCACCCGCAAAAGGGTTTGCTCGCCCCGAACAGATTTCTCGACGTCGCGGAAAAGCTGGGGCGTACCGGCGACATGGATAGGCTGATCCTGCAAAAGGCTCTGTTCGAGCTGACGAGATGGGACAGCTTGGGGATGCAAATTCCACGTGTCTCGGTCAACATTTCAGCGCGTCGACTGGCGCAGGCAAATCTGCTTGCCGAGCTGTCCGCGCTTCCCATCGCGAAGGGTCGTCTGTGTTTCGAGCTGCTCGAGACAATTTCCTTCAATGATCTTCAACCTGTTCTCAAGGAAATCATTCCAGCCGTCAAAAAGCTTGGCATCGAAATCGAGATCGATGACTTCGGCACCGAACATGCCAGTATCGTCAGTTTGCTTCGATTTGAGCCGCGACGCCTGAAGATCGATCGCGAAATTATCAAGCCGATTATCGCATCTCCATCTCAGCGCCGTCTGGTCTCCTCCATCATCGAAATCGGCCGATCGCAGAACATCGACATCGTTGCAGAGGGCGTGGAGACCATGGAGCATGCGAAGATCCTGAAAGATCTCGGTTGCCATATATTGCAAGGTTACGCTCTGGCACGACCAATGACCTCGGAGCAGCTGATTGAATTTTGCCGTATGAAGGACAAAGGAATGACAGAGGCAGGCCGATAGCCGAATGGCGGCGGTCTCATCCAGCAGGACGACTTTTACGTTCTTGCGGGCATTCTCCATGGCAATATCAGCAACCAGGCTACGCTCGCCTGCCTCGAGGCCATCATCTCCACCCGGATCCTCGCCATCCATGGCAGAGCCGTCTGCAGAACCCCTTCGAGGCCTTCAATCCGCTGAAACGGGTCGATCGTTATCTCTTCGAGACGGCCCGCAATTTAACACGGTCGGTCTTTTCGCTTAGATCGAGACTGGTATTTGCGTTGCGTAATTCGCAGCCTTTGGCTGCTGCCTGCGAAATTATGGCGCCTAAAACAACACTTCTTTGACGCTGCTTTGACGGTAGGGCGCTACGACCGGTTTGCGAAGTTACGCAGAGGGATTTCAGCCGGTTATGCTTCAGTTCGATTATCGCAAAAGCATCGATCTTCCTTTCGGAATCCCGATTTCCCTTCCCGGTTGCTTGCCAGGCGCCGCAGGTATGGCAGACTGGTCTCTGGATGCCAGGTCTTCGACCTGCCAAACGAGCGCATCGGAGGCAACGGGGGCGGGGCCGGTGGATCGCATGAACAAGGAGCACGATCCGTTTCGGATGTTCCTGCTCGGGCCTTTTGCCCTTGTGGATGCTGAAGGGCGGTCGGTTACTCCGAAATCCAAAAAAGCCCAGGCTCTTCTGGCGATGCTTGCGCTGTCCGCCCGGGGCTCGCGCTCGAGAATCTGGCTTCGGGACAAGTTGTGGAGTGATCGCTCCGACGACCAGGCGGCAGCCAGTCTGCGCCAGGCCCTTTTGGACATTCATAAGACTCTCGGGCCCGCACGTGATCTCTTGATTGCGGATAAGAATACCGTTTGGCTGGATATGGACCGACTCGTGCTTGATACCGAACTGGTGGTTCGGACAAACCGGTCCGCGGATCAAATCACCGACGAGTTGCTCGAAGGTATAGACATCCGCGATCCGGAATTCGAGGACTGGTTAACGCTTGAACGCCAGAACTGGTATAGCCGGCTCAATGTCGGACAAGTCCACGATGTCTTCGAGCCGCGACAGCAGCCGAGCCGCGATATCGCCAAACATTCCGCCCTGCTGCCTCTGACGGGTGCCCCGGATGTGCCAAGACAAGGCAAACCCGCGGAAATCGCCAGCAGCAACCCATATCGTCGGCCGGCCGACGGTGACTGGCAATGGGTTATGGTCCTTCAGCCCCCGATCGTGGTGGGTGTTGGAGAGGGCGGACAAATTGCTGCGACCCGGTTCCAGAATCTCATTGCAAAAGCCATCACCGATGGGCTGGCCATTGGCGTCAGCGACCGCTCCTTCACCTTGCCGGATATTGAAGGGAGCGAACAGCGGATCAGCCTTCCGATATGCCTACAGCTTCGCCTCACGTTTGACGGTGACATGGTGATGATCGAACTGGTGATGAAGCACCTGATCAACAACCGTATTCATTGGCTGAGCAGTCAGGCAATCAACCGCACGCAGTTCGAGCGGGGCGAGTTCGGCACCGCCGCTGCGCTGATCAGCCAGGCCGTCGATCAACTGGCCTATTTCCTGGAGACCCAGGCAAACGACCGTCGATTGTCGCAAGACGGCCTCCTGATCGACGCCGTCAATGCGATCTTTCGGCTGTCGCGTAGCGATCTGGATAATGCGGAGCGGCGCCTGGAAGAACAGATCCAGTATCAGCCGCGGTCATCGACTTTTGCCTGGCTGTCATTCATCCGGACTTTCCAGGTTGGCCAACGTTTCAACGCGCTTGACGCGCATCTGATCGAGGAAGCTCAGGCATATGCGCGCAAAGCGCTGGAGCTCGATCCGCAGAATTCCGTTTCGCTCGCGCTCGTCGGCCACGTCCATTCATTCCTGTTCGGCGAATACGACTATGCGGCCAACCTGTTCGAAAAATCGATCCGCCTGAATCCGGCCCTGCCGCTCAGTTGGGACCTCTACGCGATGCTGCACTGCTATGCAGGCCAGCCCGACAAGGCGGTGGCCATGGCGCGTTGGGTACAAGAGCTCGGCGTCTACAGTCCGCATAAATATTACTTCGATACGACCAAATGCATTGCGGCAGCGCTTGCGGGCGATCATACCGCAGCCATAGCTGCAGGCGAAGAAGCCCTGCGGGCACGGCCGAACTTCAACAGTCTGCTGCGCTATCTTGCCTCCAGTCACGCCCATTCCAACAATCTCGGCGGCGCGCGGCATTACCTGCAGCGTCTTGAGGCGGTCGAGGGCGGCTTCTCCATCAACGCCTTCCGCGGCAGCGGCTATCCGCTGCTCGACACAGGCGGCGGCCAGATCTTGATCGACGGCCTGCTCAAGGCCGGCGCCAAGCTGCGCTGAACTCCGGACAAATCTTCACATCATCGCGCAAGGAGGCTCCAATGGAAGCGGACACTACTGAGGAATCGCAATCGAAAATTGTTTCATTTCTAAACAGTTATAAATTCAGGATTGAGCCGGATACGGTCCTTCCATGCGAACCCAGGGATGCAGGTGCTGATCCTCTCGCCGGTGCATCGCCAGTTGCGCCTGATGCAGCCCCCGAAGCTGTGCTTTTCCTCGGCACGGATGACGATGGATCGCCCCTGCCCGGGCCAATGATGGCGACGATGGCCGTAGCCTCGGTCCTCAACAAGAGCGTCGCAAACAAGTCGGTGCTCAACAAGGCGTCGCTGAACAAAAACAAGAACAAAAATAAGAATAAGAACAAGAACAAGTCGACGATGGACGGCGGCAGCCTCGGCGTGTCGCAGCTTATTCCCTCCTTCGAGCTGCGCAGGCTGCACCAGCAGCCATCACGCAACGCCTATACCGCGGCGCGGCGCTTCACCTGGGAAATGCTGGATATACTTCCGCCGCCCGGCCCGGATTATACCCGCCTCGAAACGACGGTGCTGCTCTCTATGCAACGCCGCGACCGCGAACGCGTGCGACGCCTGCCCGATATCCAAATCGAGTCGACGATCTCCGTGGGGGAATTCACCCGCGCATTGCATATCGAGGATCTCGGCGGTTTCGAGCAGACGGAAGGCCTTTTCCAGGCGATCCTGACGGCCTGCGAATATGTCGGACTGATCTACAAGAGCCAGTTCAACCGGCTGCGGCCAAACCAGTTCGAGCCGATGCTGCGGCCGTTGCTGGCCGTGCCGGTCCACGAGTCCTATCCCAGCAACCATTCGTTCCAGTGCTTTTCGATCGCCTTTGCGTTCTCGACGATCCTGCCGGAACATCCGGCCACCGACGAGCTTGCCCGCATCGCCCAGAACGTCGCCGAAAATCGCGAATGGGCCGGCCTGCACTATCCGAGCGATACGCAGGCAGGGCGAGATCTCGCCCGGCGTTTCGCTCCCTACCTCCACGACGCGTTCGGTCCTCTGTTCCAGGCCGTACACGACGAATGGGTCTGAAATCGCCAGTTGCACAATAGGGATCATGAACATGACGGATCAAACACAAATGCCTGAGCCCGCACCGATCAACTACTATTATCTCTGGCACCTGACTGCCCTTGGCGTGGTCGACGCGGAATACGGATCGGCTCCGCCTGCTCCACCAGCGCTCGATGCGAGCGCTGTACGCGCGCTCCCCGATCCCCTCATTACCGGCACGGTCTGGGATGCCATCGCTTCCGCCGGCCCGTTGCGACCCGCGCGGGTCGCGCTGATCGATGTCGGCGTATCTCCGGATCATCCCAATCTGGCAACCCGGCTTGACCGGGAGGCGTCAATCGATTTGACGACCCATCGTTACGGTGCGCGCGTGCTCGAAATACTCGATACGACGACGTCGTTTGACCGCGAGGAAAGACATGCCTTCTTTGCCGGGCTCGACATCGCTCCGCTCGGCAATATCGGCCTTTCGAATGACGACCGGGACTATCTCAGTGACCTGGTTGCCGAATATGCCACGTCGGAGGGTGTTCTCCGGCGGCTCTACAATCCGGAATCGCTGTTTGCGTCGCATGGTACCTGCTGTGCAGGGCTGATCGTCGGCGAACCCGCCGTTGTTGCGGAAGAAGGCACGCCAAGCCTTCCGCCGGAAGGAGCCTTCTACGGTGATAGTGACGAGCTGCGCACGAGCGGCAATCGCAATGTCATCCCCTATTTCGGCGTTGATCCTTTCTCAAGGCTCATCTCGATCAGAACGTCCTTCGAAGACGATGTCAGGCAGTTCATTGCGGCCTTCCTTTATGGCTATCTTCAGAAAGCAGATGTGATCGTCTTGCCGCGCGGTCTGCCTGACCCGAAACGCAGCATCGTCGATCCGAAGAACGAGCTGAAGGCCGACCTGGAATTATGGAAAAACCAGGATGCCGCCAATCTCTTCGCGCGCATTGCCCTTGCTGATCAAGGTGGACCTGAACTGGAGCCGAAGGCTGCGCAGAAAGGCTCCAATCCGGATCGTCCGTGGCATGTCCTCAAGCAACTCATCCTCGCCATCAGCCGGCACATCCCGATCGTCTGCGCCGCAGGAAACAGTGGCGAGAGCCAGCTGATCTATCCGGCAAGTCTTGCCGCCGACAACAACGGCGTCATTGCAGTTGGGGCCGTTACCGTCGAAGGTTTCCGTTCGGGCTATAGCAATTACGGCGAAGGATTGACGTTAGTCTCCCCCTCTGACGACGGGGAGGTCTTCAACAGGCATCAGTTGCGCCTCGACCGGCTTTCTCCATTTGCCGCGCAGCACGACTACAGCGCTTTTCGAACACGGGAATACTACTATTCGCACTTCTCGCTGCTGACGACGGACCTGTCGGGGATATTCGGCTATAATCAGGGCTCCGATCCGTGGTCGGCCATCGTGCCGTTCGGAACCAATCCGGGCATCGGGGGCGGATACTACACTCCCTTCGGGGGCACATCAGGCGCGTCGGCGCAGGTGGGCGGGTTATGCGCCCTGATACAGCGGGCTTACAAAAGCCGCCACAATCCCGGTGACCGCCTCTCGGGGCCTCAAGTGAAATCCATTCTGAAAGCTGCGTCCCGCCTGGACGCCATTGTCGCGCCTGGCACGAGGAAATTGACGGCGGATTGTATGAACGCCGAGAGCGAGGATGCCGTCGAGATGGCCTATTTCTTCGGGTCGGGCCTGCCGAATGCGCGGGCAGCGGTGCAGGCGGCTCTGGCGATCTAACCCCGCGGCTGCTTCATCCAGAATTCCAAGCCTCCTCGATCGAGGAGGCTTTTTCTTTGTTTACGTCATTTTTACGGATTTTTAACGCGGAACTGGCGGGCGAATGACGCCCTCGGGGGATAGTGCCTCTCAACAGACGACGCACAACGTTCCGATGACGGACGACGTCGTCTCGAACTCCGGCATTTTTGCCCGAGATGCAATCTTGATCCGCCCGAAGACAAACTCACGGAGGCTGCCGATGTCCGCGACCCGCATACAACAATTGGCAGATGAGGCGCGCCTCCTGCTCAAGCGCAATCCCCTGATGGCAAGTACCGTCTCCCTGCAGCGCGTGGCAACACGCAACCTTTTGAAGCGACGCGTCCAATATGGCCGCACGCTTGCGGCGGCTTCGAAGCTCGCCGGTTGTTCGGCTGGGGTAGAGGCATTGTCAGGTTATTTCCCCGACCTTGCAGATGGCGGATACACGCGCCTGCCGGAGCTTCCGCCAGCGGTTGCCGGACCGGTCGGCGCCGACCCTTACCGTTCATCCGTACTTGCAGCCTGGATGGGTGCGCTCGCGCGCAGTCTGGAATGGCAGGCAGCCCGCCCCGATGTGCAGGTCGTCGGCCGCTATCTGCAGCCGGATCTGATCGCATCGGATCTTGAACTCGAACGTCAGCCAGCGTGCCGGCTCTCTTGCGGCATCGGCCTGGTGCACATCGAAAATCCGGCGCGAAGCCGTATCATGCAAGCCCTCCTGCGCCAATGCATGCCGGACTATCCCCGGCCCGGCTACCCGATCACGGACGATGCGGAACTGGATCGCATCGCCGACCATCTGGAGAAGGCCTTCGCATTAATCGCGGACTTGGACGAGTACGGCCATCAGCGTCTGATCGCCGGCCTGCACACGCTTTACGTTGGCGTCCGGCGCGAACCGCAGTGCTCCTTTTCGAGCTCGAACGAATTGCCGGGCAGCGCGCTCATCGTCCTTTCCAGAGAGAGATTGCGCGCCGGCGATCATGCCGCGACAGCGGCCCAACTGCTTCATGAGGCGGGGAATATCCTGCTCGGGTTTTATACGACCTCGGCGGCAGCATCCCTGCCTGGCGAGTTCCAATATGTTTCCCCATAYAAGAAGGACCTACAGACGCTCGAGAGCATCCTGCATACGGCCTACACCATTCCCTGGGAATGCGCCTTGCGCATGGCATGCCTATCCACCGAGACGGATCCTGAGCGCCGCGCCTGGAAGACGGCATTCATAATTGCCTATGCCGCGCGGCAAGTCCCGCTCATCGACATCGCTCGGAAAGGTATCGAACGTCTCGGCGGCGATGTCCTCCTCGACCTCCCAGACATCGCCGCCATTCCTTCCTGGAGCAGTCGGATCTTGTTCCTCGTGAGCCAGTTGCTTGCCGAAGAACCCATTGCGCACCGGCAGGCGCATCTGGCCGAGTGCCAGCGAGTTCTCGATCGCCAAGCCTGGGATATCGGACAGATGCTGCTGCGCGGCAAGGAGCCGATCGATCCTCGGATGGGCCGGCGGGAGATCGATGACAGCGGCGACAATGTCAGCCTCTGGTACGACGGCAAATTCCACGTGATTGCGAAGACCCCGGACCATGCGATGGGCGAGGATTACGGACACTACGCCGCGACGATCCGTGGAGTTGCGCCCAGCGAGATGGAGGCGATCTGATGGTCAATTATCGGTCTAGACGATTGTCAGCGGCAATCCGTGCGCCCGCCGACTTCCCGAACTTCTTCGCCCACAGCCTGGGGTGGGGCGGCAGAGGGGCTCTGTTCACCGGCAATAGTGTCGATCCTGCCGAGGAACGGAGCCCCAATGTTACCAGGCCTGCGTTCGGCGTCTCGTTGGAGGGTTCCAATATGCCGGATGAGGACGAATATGTCTCCACCGCAATGGATCACGACGACGCCTTCCTGACGCCTCTTCGCCATCGGCAACGCGACTTCGCAGGTTTTCGCGAAATCGACTTCGTCATTATCGGATGCGGCGGCTTGGGCTCGCAGATTGCCATCCAGCTTGCGGCCCACGGCGCGCGCCATTTCTTTCTCGTGGATGCGGATCGTATCGACGAGAACAACTTGAACCATGTGCCATGGGCGAGCGAAGCTGATCTCGGCCGGCTGAAGACGGACAAGCTGGCGACCTGTCTGGCCGCGTGTTTCTCGGCCAATGCCTTCGCGCTGCCGGAATTTGCGGAAGGGGCCGCAGCGCTCCGATTGATCGCAGATTACGCCCACAATCCGTTCGTCGTTCTTGCCGGCGACGATTCTCATCCGGCCCAGGAGTTCCTGACGGCCTGCCACGCATCGAAAGCCGGCCTGCCGCCCCATCTGCATGTCGGCCGCTCCCAAGCACATGGCATGGCAGGTCCCTCGGTCGCAGTGCATGAGGACGCATCTCCCCTCTGCCATTGCGCCGAGGTCACAACCGACGACGGCTTTCTCGCTCCACCGGCCGCTGCCGAGAACGCATTTATCGCCGGCCTTGCCGTGTCGCGGATTGCCCAAAAATGCCTTTCGAGACACTCGGCCGCACGGGGACGCCGATGGATATTGGACCTCAAAGGCAATCAGGCCGAGCTGCGTTCTCTCTGCGAACACACCGAATGCAAGGTATGTCCATGAACACGCTATTTTCGTCGGGATATTGTTGCTCCGTTGGCGCAACTGCCGGAAAGAACGATGAGCTGACGATATCCGAAGCTCTTTGCGATCCACTGATCGCCATGGTGATGCGCGCCGATGGCGTGACCTCCGAAGAATTCAAGCGACTCCTTGAGGCAGCAGCCCGTGAGCTAAAAGCCAATCTGGCTGATGGTTGACGAGCATGTGTGGCCGATCTCGGTGCGATACCATCGCCCGGCATTGGCACTGGCCGCCCCGCGGAGTTCAGGCACAATGAGGTTCGATATGTCGAGAAGCTTCCCAACGATAATTCTTGTTTTTGACGAAGGGAAAGATCGCAAGGTGATCGGCACCGCTCGCGAGGCTGCCCAACTGTTGCTGAAGGAATGGCCCACTGACGATGGTGAAGAATTCCTCACGGCGGTGAGAACCTGTTTGGAGGTCCTTACCGGAGATACCGACCCCGAGAAATTGCATGAGGCGATCGTCCGCGCCGCATATGAAGCGGGTATTGCAGCGATCACGACTGATAACAGCCTTGGTATTTTCAGGATCTATCCAGTCAGCCAGGTCAGATAGTTGGCCGCCGTTCACGCGCTCATCGCAATCCCGCTCCCATCGAGCCGCTGCGGCTATCGCCGTGGGCTCTGCGGAGCTCTTACTGCGGAGCGAGCAGAAGAAGCTCTTTGGATCCGACAGGCGATCGGTTCAGCAAAGTTTCAATTGACCGTTTCCGATGGCGAGGCGACACTCGCAACCTGTAGCGAGGCAGGAGGAGAAACGATGGACGACCTAGACCGCTGGCGCGACATGGCAAGCGCACCGAGAGACGGTAGCCGGATCCTCGTCACGATTCGCCAGTCCGAACAGGGGCCGGCGGAAGTTGACCTCGCCTATTGGTCGCATGGCGATCAGTTCGGTGCAGAAGGCTGGCGCGCCTCTGATTCCTCGCCCGGGCACATCATCGAATATGCCGAGCCGGAATTGAAGTGTTGGATGCCGATGCCCTCGGCCAACCTCAATCGCACCTCGATGCCCTCCCCCTGGGAAGGCGACGATGACCAGGAGCTCTACGGGTCAGGGATTTAGGAAATCTGGCCGAATTAAAGTGGTTCCTGCCTCCGCGAGAGGTCCAGATTGCCGTCCGCCACGACTGCGGCGCACCACGAGGTCCCTGCTCTGGAAACGGCACACCAAATTGGGGTTCAACCGTATAAGCCTAAGCGCCTAAGCTGCGCGCACCCTGTCCCGGCCGCTCAGCTTAGCGGCATAGAGTGCTTGATCGGCGCGTCGATAAAGGTCCGACGCGCTGTCTGACGGGGCACAAGTGGCGATGCCGGCAGAACAGGTGTAGCTGAAGTCGGGCGATTCAGGCAGAGGCCGGGAGAAGCGGATCACCGTCAGCATGCACTCGACCATGGCAATGGCATCTTCCGGCCCGGTTGCCGGCATCACCAGAAGGAACTCTTCTCCGCCGACCCGCCCAAAACAATCGTTGCGGCGAACATTCTGATGAATGCGATGAGCAAAATCGCGC
>NZ_JBFUAY010000165.1:0-10120 GCF_056406015.1 Rhizobium sp. P1_E1
TGTGTCAGGCCATCCTGTTCAATTCCGCGCAGGTTTCGGGCGGAATGACTTTCATCTTCAACTCGATCATCTCGGTCGTCGTCGGAGGTGTGCTGCTGACCGGAGGGTTCGGGTCGGTGATCGGGATCTTCTTCGGCACGATCACCTTCGCCGTCGTCAACCAAGGCATCTATTTCACGACCTTCGATCGCAATTGGTCGAGCCTGATCATCGGCGTGATGCTGCTCGTGGCCGTCCTCATGAACAATACGTTCCGCCAGATGGCGCTGACCTATTCACCCAAGAAGAAGAAGTGAGAGCTGAGACATGGCTGGCCCAATTCTTGAACTTGAAAACGTCAACAAGTCCTTCGGCCCGATCGATGTGCTCTACGACATCACATTGAGCGTCCATCCCGGTGAAGTGCTTTGCCTGCTGGGTGACAACGGTGCGGGAAAGTCCACGCTGATCAAGACCTTTGCCGGTGTCTACAAGCCGACGAGCGGCGCGGTGAAGTTCGAAGGTCGGCCCATCGTCTTCCAGAATCCGCGCGAAGCTGCAGACCTCGGCATCGCAACGGTTCATCAGTTCGGCGGCACCTTTCCGCTGATGAGCATCGGCCGTTCGTTCTTCGTGGGGCGGGAACTGACCAAGGGCTTCGGCCCGTTCAAAATCTACGACCGCAAAGCCGCAAATGAAATCGCGGTGAAGGCCGTGCGCGAGTTCGGCATCACCCGCATCGACGATGGCGATCGCCTGATCGGCGGTCTGTCGGGCGGGGAGCGGCAATCCCCGGCAATCGCCCGAGCCGTCCACTTCGGCGCCCGGGTGCTGATCCTCGACGAGCCGACCGCCGCTCTCGGCGTCAAGGAGGCGGCGCACGTGTTGCGTATCGTCCTGGAAGCGCGCCGTCGCGGCCTCGCCGTCATTTTCATCACTCACAACGTCATTCACGCGATGACGGTGGGAGACCACTTCGCGGTGCTCATCAAGGGTGCGAAGGCGGCCGACTTCCGCAAGGGTGAAAAGACGCGCGAAGAGATTACCGACCTGATGGCAGGAGGCGAGGCCATGGCCGAACTCGAAGCCGAAATCGAAGCGTACTCGACGGCGCATAGCGGACATCCCCCGCCGGTCTGATCGACCGCCGCCGCGGATGAATTCCAGAAACTCTACAGAGCTCGCCTACCCCGGCGGGATGGCCCAGCACAATCATCGGACGGGTAACAGCCATGAAGATTGCAATCGACCCCTTTATGCATCGCCACCTCTCACTCGAAGAATTGCCCTCGAAAGTGGCTGAACTCGGATACGAGTGGATAGAGCTCAGCCCGCGGGCCGATTTTCTCGAGTGGTTCAAGGCGCCGCGCGTGTTTCCGGCCCGCGCCAAGGCATTCAAGAAAGCGCTTTCCGATGCCAATGTCGGCATTGCCTCGATCCTGCCGATGTACCGGTGGGCCTCGAACGATGAAAATGAGCGGCAAGCTGCCGTCAAGCACTGGAAGCGCGCCATTGAGATCAGTGTCGAACTCGGCGTCGACACGATGAACTCGGAATTCGGCCGCGGCCCCCATCCGGACAAGGGTTCGTGCTACTGCTGCCATACCGGTTCCATGATCGAGGCCTGCGAAGACGCCTGGTGGCGCTCGATGGAAGAATTGGTGCCGATCTTTGAAAAGGAAGGCATAAACCTGCACCTCGAACCGCATCCCGAGGATTGGTGCGAAACCCTGCAGCCGGCGCTCGATATCATCAGGACAGTCAACTCGAAGAACGTCAAGTTCCTCTATTGCGCGCCGCATACCTTCTATTTTGGCGATGACACCAAGGCGATGCTCCGTGAAGCAAAGGACGTGCTGGCCCATGTCCATGTCGGCGACACCTTCAATCACAAGGCCTCCTCGGGGCTCCGCTACATCCTCAATCCTCCGGGCACGCAGGCCAGGGTGCATCAGCACCTGAACATCGGCCAGGGCGAGGTTCCCTGGGAAGATTTCTTCAGCACGCTGGCGGAGATCGGGTTCGACGGCATCATGACCGCATGCGTTTTCGCCTGGGAGGACAAGGCCGACCACTCCGGCAAGTTCATGCGCGCCGAAATGCAGCGCTTCGTCGACAAGTACTGGACCGCGAAATAACGCGCGATGCCCTCTAGCGGTTCGCGATGCAGCCAGGCGATTGGCGCGAGCGGCCGCGACTGGGGTTATGCCCGGAACGCTTAAACATCACAGACATCATTCCTGGAAGGACAGAAGATGATCAACGGAGAAAGATCCATCGAGCGCCCCCTGCGCTGGGGCATGGTCGGCGGCGGCCGTACCGGGCAGGTGGGCTACAAGCATAGAACCGGCGCCCAGCGGGACGGCACCTACCGGCTCATCTGCGGAGCCTTCGATCTCGACGCCGAGCGCGGACGCGACTTCGGCACGAAGATCGGCGTCGCTGCGGACAGGTGCTATGGCGATTATAAGGAGCTGATCGCCAAGGAGGCCGGGCGTGAGGACGGAGTCGAGGTCGTCTCGATCGCCACGCCGAACTTCACCCACTACGAGATCACCAAGGCGTGCCTCGAAGCCGGTCTTCACGTTATTTGCGAAAAGCCGCTGTTCTTCACCGTCGCCGAATGCGACGAGGTTGCCAAGCTGGCGGACGAGAAGGGCCTGATCGTCGGCGTCACCTACGGTTTCACCGGCCATCCGCTGGTTCATCAGATGGCTGCGATGGTCAAGAAGGGCATGCTCGGCGATATAAGAATCGTCGACATGCAATATTCCCACGGCTTCAACGCAGGCGACGATGTGGGCGCCGGCGAAGCCGTGAAATGGCGCACAAATCCCAAGACGGCTGGCCCGACCTTCGTTCTGGGCGATATCGGCACGCATCTCTACTATCTCTCCGAAGTGGTGCTGCCRCATATGAAGATCGAAAAGCTGCTCTGCGACCGCAAGGCCTTCATTCCGACCCGTGCGCCACTCGAAGACCACGCGACCGTTCTCATGCACTACGACAACGGCGCCCGCGGCCGTCTTTGGGTGTCCTCGGTGGATGCCGGCAACATGGGTTCGCAGCGCTACCGTTTCGTCGGCTCCAAGGCCTCCGTCGAATGGTCCGATTCCCATCCCGACCAGTTGATTTACGAAGTGCAGGGTGAACCGAACCGCACCTTGCATCACGGCATGCCCTACCTCGAAGAGGAAAGCCTCGCCTACGATCGCATGGGCGCGCTGCACACCGAAGGCCTCGGCGACAGCTGGGCGAACATCTACCTCTGGATCGCCCAGGCGATCGACGCAAAACGCCGCGGCGACGAGGCCTTCCTCAAGGGCCATCATTATCCCGGCATCGAAGCCGGCACCGAAGGTGTGCGCTGGCTGGAAAATTGCGTCCGCTCGGCAGACGCAGGTTCGGCCTGGGTCGAGTTCAAGTGATCGATCAGGGGGCGCGTCGGATCTCCTCCATCCTCCTCCCAGGCGCGTCCCCGACACTCTCTTTTAGAAAGACAATGACATGAAACTTTCGATCTGCACCGACGTGATGGGCGACCTTTCCTTCACTGACATGCTCGACAAATGCGTCAAACTTGGTGTCGAGGGTATCGAGATGACCGGCGGCGGCTGGTCGCGCGGGCCGCACTTCCGTGCGGACGAGCTGCTGGCCGACAAAGGCCTGCTCAAGACCAAGCTGAAAGAAATCGAAGCCCGCGGCCTGGAAATCGCCGCTTTGAACTGCTCGGCAAACCCGCTCGATCCGGGTGACATGGGCAAGCGCCACCGCAAGGAAATGGAAGACACCATCCGGCTCGCCGGCGAAATCGGCGTGAAGAAGATCGTCACCATGTCCGGCCTGCCAGAAGCCGCCCCCGGCGACACGGTGCCGAACTGGCTCGTCTACACCAAGAGCTGGCCGAATGAGATGCCTGAGCGCGACCGATATCAGTGGGAAGACCGGGCTTTTCCGCTCTGGCACGGCCTGGTCAAGCTCGCCGACGAAGTCGGCGTCGAAAAATATGCGCTGGAAAACTTCTCGGCCATGCTCGTATGGAATCCCGAGACCCTCTTTCGCCTGCGCAACGAAGTCGGTCCGAAAGTCGGCATGAACCTCGACCCGTCGCACCTGATGTGGATGGGCGCCGACCCGATCGCCTCCGCCCGAGCTCTGGGCGATGCCATCCATCATTGCCATGGCAAGGATACCCGCATCGAGCGGGGGCTCGCCGACATCAACGGCTTGCTCGAGCTCAAGGACGTAACCGACGTCGCCAACCGCACCTGGAACTATGTCGCCGTCGGTGCCGGCCATGACCTGCAATGGTGGAAGGAGTTCTTCTCCGTGGTGCGCATGGTCGGCTACAACGATTGGGTCAGCCTCGAGATGGAAGACTTCACCATGTCGACCGAGGCGGGCATCCAATCCTCCATCGATGCGCTGCAGGCAACAATCAGCCGCTGATGGACAGGCGCGGGCGGGCGGTCGCCCGCGCTCCCTTGCATTCGTCGTTTCTTGTGAAGAGGCCGACGATGCCCAACCCGATCAGCATGACCGAATTCAATACTATTGCGAGGAAACCGACATGACCAAGACATTGGACGTGATCACGATCGGGCGAGCCGGCGTCGACCTCTATGGGGCACAGGTCGGAGGACGTCTGGAGGACATGGGATCCTTCGAAAAATATATCGGCGGCAGTCCGACCAACATTGCCTGCGGCACGGCGCGACTGGGCCTCAAATCGGCACTGATCTCCCGGGTGGGCAATGAGCATATGGGCCGGTTCATCCGCGAGGAGCTTGCCCGGCATGGCGTCGATGGCAGGGGCGTCGTGACGGATCCCGAGCGGCTGACGGCACTTGTCGTTCTCGGGATCCGGGACGAAGAACGTTTCCCGTTGATATTCTACCGGGAAAATTGCGCCGACATGGCGCTTTGCGAGAAGGATATAGACGAGGCTTTCGTTTCCAGCGCCCGTTCGGTGTTGGTGACGGGAACACACCTCTCCCACCCGCGCACGGAAGCGGCCGTGCTCAAGGCGCTCGGCTTTGCGCACAAGCATGGCGCCAAGACGGCTCTCGACATCGACTATCGTCCAAACCTTTGGGGGGTGGCCGGCCATGGCGAAGGGGAAAGCCGCTATGTGGCAAGCGGGCAGGTGACCGAAAAGCTCCAGGCGACGCTTCATATGTTCGATTTGATCGTCGGGACAGAGGAAGAATTCCACATCGCCGGCGGGACGACCGATACCGTGGCGGCCCTGCGCGCCGTGCGCGCCGTGACTGCGGCGACGCTCGTCTGCAAACGCGGCGCCAAAGGGGCGGTCGCATTCGAAGATACGATACCGGATAATCTGGACGAGGGCATTTCGGGCGAAGGTTTCCCGGTCGAAGTCTTCAACGTTCTCGGCGCCGGAGACGGCTTTTTCGCCGGGCTGCTGAAGGGCTGGCTTGACGGCGAGGATTGGCCGACCGCACTCAGATACGCCAATGCCTGTGGCGCTTTTGCAGTCTCTCGTCACGGCTGCACGCCGGCATATCCGTCACTTCAGGAGCTGAATTTCTTCCTCGAGCGCGGCATGACGCGCCCCGATCTGCGCAATGATCCCGAGCTGGAGCAGATACACTGGTCGACCAACCGGCATGGCGACTGGTCTGAGATGCGAGTCTTCGCCTTCGATCACCGGATGCAGCTCGAAAGCATGACGGGCTACACGCCGTCGAAGGGCGGCGCCTTCAAGGAACTTTGCCTCGAAGCGGCACTCAAGGTGCAGAACGGGCGTTCCGGCTACGGAATCCTCTGCGACGACCGGATCGGCCGGTGCGCACTCCATGCCGCCTCCGGGACCGGCCTTTGGATCGGCAGACCCTGCGAGTGGCCGGGGTCTCGGCCTCTGACCCTGGAGCCGTCGCTTGGTCCCGATTGCGGAGGGCTTTCGGAATGGGCGCGCGAGAACGTCGTCAAGGTGCTCTGCTTCTGCCACCCCGATGACGACGATGCGACCTGGGCCCGGCAGCTGGCGGAAGTGCGGCGACTTTACGTGGCGTCGCGCCGCAACAGGCTGGAATTCCTGCTCGAGGTCATCCCTTCCAAGGTGGCAAGCATCACCACGGACACCACCGCGAAGCTGATCAGCCGCTTCTATGCCGAAGGCATTTATCCTGACTGGTGGAAGCTGGAACCGATGGACGAGCCCGAAGCGTGGACGCAGGTCTGTGCCGCCATCGAGGAAAACGATCGTCATACAAGAGGGATCGTGGTCCTCGGCCTGGATGCGCCGGAGGACGTGCTGAAGGCGAGCTTCGAAGTTGCCGCGAGCTTCCCGCTCGTCAAGGGATTTGCCGTCGGCCGGACAATCTTCGGCTCAGTCGCCCGCGGCTGGTTCGAGGGCTCGATCAGTGATGAAGAGGCCGTCGAAGAGATGGCAAAAAGATACTCCCGGCTTTGCACGGTCTGGGACGGCGCGCGGGCGCGCGTGCAGGAGGCAGCAGAATGACAACGATACGACTGACCGCCGCGCAGGCCATGATGAAATGGCTCTCGGTCCAGATGACCGAGGATGGCGAACGCTTCATCGAGGGCGTCTGGGCGATCTTCGGTCACGGCAACGTCGCCGGCATCGGAGAGGCGCTGCATGGGATTGGCGACGCCCTTCCCACATGGCGCGGCCAGAACGAACAGACCATGGCGCATGCGGCGATCGCCTATGCGAAGACGCTGAAGCGGCGGCGTGCCCAGGCCGTGACATCCTCGATCGGCCCCGGCGCCACCAATATGGTCACGGCTTGCGCGCTTGCCCATGTCAACAGATTGCCCGTGCTGTTCATACCCGGCGATGTGTTCGCCAATCGCCGCCCCGAGCCGGTGTTGCAGCAGATCGAGGATATGAATGACGGAACCGTCAGCGCCAATGACTGCTTCCGGTCGGTCTCGGCCTATTTCGACCGGATCGCCCGTCCCGAGCATCTCCTGACTTGCTTGCCGCGCGCCCTGTCCGTCATGACCGATCCCGGTCATTGCGGCCCCGTTACGCTGRCATTCTGCCAGGATGTACAAGCAGAGCTCTACGACTACCCCCAGGCATTTTTCGAACCGAAGGTGTGGCGCATCCGCCGTCCCGAACCGGATCCGCGGGAGGTCGCAGATCTTGCCGATGCCATCCGGGCTGCGCGCAGGCCAGTGATCATTTCCGGCGGCGGCGTCATCTATTCTGAGGCCGAGGTCGAGCTCGCCGCATTCGCGGAGAAGCATCATATCCCATTTGTCGAAACACAAGCCGGGAAGGGCGCCAATAGCTGGGAGCACCCGCTGAATTTCGGATCACCTGGTGTGACCGGATCGGCGTCGGCCAATGCGCTTTGCGCCGACGCGGACCTCGTGATCGGCATCGGCACGCGCTTCCAGGATTTCACGACAGGCAGTTGGGCGCTTTTCCGTAATCCCTCGCGCCGGCTCGCTTCGATCAACCTTGCCGGATATGATGCAACAAAGCATTCGGCATTGCCCTGCGTCGGCGATGCCAGGGTCACGCTGGCGCGCCTGTCCGTCGCGCTTGAGGCCTATCGCGGGCCTGGCGTCGATGCCGGGAGCAGGACCGATTGGCACAAAACGGTCGAGCGCGTGACGGCGGCGCCGGAAGCGGACGGGCCTGGAAACCTGCCCACCGATGCGCAAGTCATCGGCGCAGTGCAGCGGGTGGCGACGGAAAAGTCCGTGGTCATGTGCGCGGCCGGCACCATGCCGGGCGCACTGCAGGTGCTGTGGCAATCTGCCAAGGGCGGATACCACATGGAATATGGTTTCTCCTGCATGGGTTACGAAGTGGCGGGCGCCATGGGCATCAAGCTCGCGCGCCCTGACAAGGACGTCATCTGCTTCGTCGGCGACGGCTCCTACATGATGGCCAATTCGGAACTCGCAACCGCCGTCATGCGGCGGGTGCCGTTCACCGTCGTGTTGACCGACAACCGCGGTTACGGCTGCATCAACCGTCTTCAGATCGAGTGCGGCGGCGCTGAGTTCAACAACATGTACAAGGACTGCAATGTCGACGTGCAGCCCGAGATCGATTTTGTCGCGCATGCCGCCTCGATGGGCGCCCATGCCGAAAAGATAGGGTCCATCGCCGAGCTTGAGGCACGCATCGTGGCGGCGCGGGAACGGAACATTCCGAGCGTTCTGGTGATCGACACGGATGCGGTTCCCGGGACTGACGCAGGTGGCCACTGGTGGGACGTTGCCGTTCCGCAGATCGGCGGCCCGGAGCGGCTTGAGCAGGCCCGCACGCGTTACAACGAGAATGCCGCCAATCAACGCGCGTTTGATTGAAGGACAGGAATTTGGCTCTCAGCCTGGTGCTCCCGCTACACGGCGGGCGCCTTCGCTCAAAGATCAGTCTGGACACTATTATGGACGCATGTTCTATACAATGGACAGATCTCACGGGAGCACGCGATGCATCTTTCCATGTGGACTTACCCCTGGGATATCCAGGACCAGGGGCTCACCGCACTCGCCGCCGACCTTCGCGACCGTGCAGGCCTGACGACGGTCAGCCTGGCGACCTCCTATCACGCCGGCCGGTTCCTGCAGCCCCGGAGCCCGCAGCAGAAGGCCTATTTCCCCGAAGACGGGACGGTCTACTTCCGGCCGGATGAGAGCCTATGGCGGGATAAGCTGATCCGGCCGCTGATGGCTGGGAATGTCACCGAGCGCGGCGACATGCTGGAAGCCCTCGTCCAAGGACGCGAGACGACGTGTCTCAAGGTCTCCTGCTGGACGGTCTGCCTCCACAATACCCGTCTCGGCATGCTGCATCCCGATCACGTGACGCGGAATGCCTTCGGCAATCCCAACTATTACAATCTTTGCCCCTCCAGCCCGGCGGCGCGGGCCTATGCCGTCACTCTTGTTCGCGACATTACGACCAACTACCAGCCCGATATGGTGGAACTCGAGAGCCCGAACTTCATGGGATTCGCGCATGAATACCATCACGAGAAGGACGGCGTCGGCCTGAACGCCGAAGACGATTTTCTGCTGTCGCTCTGCTTCTGCGATCATTGCACGGTGCGCGCCGAAAGGGCCGGTGTGCCGGTCGAAGGCGCGCGCCGGTCGGTCGGGCGCTTCATCGCTGAACTCTGCGAACGAGCTGTCCCGGAACGGCAGTTCCCTGACTTCCCGGCGGCCGGCATCGATGCCTTTCGCGACCATCCTGATCTGCATGCCTATCTCACTTGGCGCAGCGAACCGGTGACCAGCCTGATCGGCGAGATCAAGGCGGCAGCCGATCCGGCGACACGCATCGTGCTCATCGACCTGAAGGACGGCTGGCTCGGCGGCGTCGATCTCGCAGCCGCCGGCAACCTCTGCGACGGGGCGATCCTCTGCTGCTACGACATGGAGCCGGATGCCGTCGGCGATGTCATCCGGACCGGCAGGGCGGCCCTCGGAGCGGGCAAGTTCCTTGGGGTGGGCCTGCGCGTCTTCTATCCTGAGGTCAGCGGGCCGGCGGTGCTCGCCGCACGCGCCAAGGCCGCCGTCGATGCCGGCGCTGACGGCGTGAACTTCTACAATTACGGCCTGATACCGGCTAAGCGCCTCGACTGGGTCAAGACGTCGGTCGGCGCAATCACGTAAGCAGATCAGCGCTCCTCAGGATGCGATGGGTTCGGCGACCTGGATCAGGCAGTCGCCGGTCTGGCTGTCGCAGTGCAGCCTATGGGAAATGATAATGCCGCTCTCGGCAAAGCGCAGCTCTTCCTCCGGCTGATCCAGGCGTTCGAGGTCATGATACCATCCGGCAAGGTCGCCTGCGGAAACGGTGGCGCCGAGTGCCACGGCCGGCTCGAACCAGCCTCTGTGGTTCGCATAGATGCCCTGGCTGTGGCGGGATAGCGAAAGCAGCTGCAACGGCCCGGGCTCGGTGAGCGGCGCGCGCGACAGCACCGGACGCTCGACGATGCCGAGTGTCACCAGCAGCCGGTCGATTRCCGCCGCCGTGAAGGCCATTGTCTCAGGCGTCACGGTGCCGCCGCCGCCGAACTCGCCGGAAAGCCCTACGGTCCCGGCCCTTGCCGCAGCCCCCATCGATGTCGGTGCGGTCGGCCCGTTGTCGGCGATGAAGGCATGCGCCGCACCCATGGCGCGCATC
>NZ_JBFUAY010000166.1:0-10116 GCF_056406015.1 Rhizobium sp. P1_E1
GTCCCATTGCGCCACTGTCCAGCAGACAAACAAAACCGGCCGCATTCTCATCAGGAATGCGGCCGGTTGGAACTATCCGATGAGTTTAAGCGCGAAAATTACATTTCCGCAGTGGCATCGCCATCGCCGTCATCCGGGTCCGGTCCGCCGTTCTGCAGGAAACGGTCGGCGATCAGGCCGGCATTCTGGCGCAGTGACAGTTCGATCTCGCGGGCGAGATCCGGATTGTCGCGCAGGAAAGTCTTGGCGTTTTCACGGCCCTGGCCGAGACGCTGGCTGTTATAGGAGAACCAGGCACCCGACTTTTCGACGATGCCGGCCTTGACCCCGAGATCGACCAGTTCGCCGGTCTTGGAAACACCCTCGCCATACATGATGTCGAACTCGACCTGCTTGAAGGGCGGCGCCATCTTGTTCTTGACGACCTTGACGCGGGTCTGGTTGCCGATCACCTCTTCGCGCTCCTTGACAGCGCCGATGCGGCGGATGTCGAGCCGCACGGAGGCATAGAACTTCAGCGCATTGCCGCCCGTCGTCGTTTCCGGCGAACCGAACATAACGCCGATCTTCATGCGGATCTGGTTGATGAAGATAACCATGGTGTTCGACTTGGAGATCGAAGCGGTGAGCTTGCGCAACGCCTGGCTCATCAGTCGTGCCTGCAGGCCGGGAAGGCTGTCGCCCATTTCGCCTTCGATTTCGGCGCGCGGCGTCAGTGCGGCGACCGAGTCTACGACGAGAACGTCGACGGCGCCGGAGCGCACCAACGTATCGGTGATTTCGAGCGCCTGCTCGCCGGTATCGGGCTGCGAGATCAGAAGGTTCTGCAGGTCGACGCCAAGCTTGCGGGCATAGACGGGATCGAGCGCATGTTCGGCATCGACGAAGGCGCAGATGCCGCCCTTCTTCTGCGCTTCGGCAATCGTCTGCAGTGCAAGCGTCGTCTTACCGGAGCTTTCCGGCCCGTAGATCTCGATGATGCGGCCCCTCGGCAGGCCACCAACGCCGAGTGCAATATCGAGGCCAAGCGAGCCGGTCGAGATCGTCTCGATCTCGACAACATTCTCGTTGGAGCCGAGTTTCATGATCGAGCCCTTGCCGAACGACCGCTCTATCTGTGAGAGTGCCGCTTCAAGCGCCTTGCTTTTGTCCACCGATTTGTCCTCTACCAGCCGCAATGAATTCTGAGACATCCGATCCACCTTTAGGTTATTGAAGCCGCTCAAGCAATGTCGAGTTTGTACCCTATTTGTTCCATTCTCGCAATAGGCGATCAAATAGTTGAAAGAAAAAGGTAAAACGACACGTGTTCTGCATTTGTTTTATCAATGAAAAGCAACGACTTAGGCCAAAAGTGCCGACTCGGCCGCGGCAGGGCGCACCGTATCGATTCGTCCTTCGGGCATCGGGAGAGCGGATCGGATGAAGAAAAAGATTCTTGTTCTCGGCGGTGCGCATATCGACCGGCGTGGCCGAATCTCGGGCGAGACGGCGCCTGGCGCCAGCAATCCCGGCACCTGGTTCGAGGAGCCGGGCGGCGGCGGCTTCAATGCGGCGCGCAACCTCGCAAGGCTCGGTTTTCAGGTGACGATGATCTCGCCGCGCGGCGGCGATCCGATGGGCGAGACGGTTGGAGAAGCTGCCGATTTCGCCGGCATCGACGACCGGCCTTTCGTCTTCCTCGACCGCAAGACGCCGAGCTACACGGCGATCATCGAGAAGGACGGCAATCTGGTGATCGCCCTTGCCGACATGGATCTCTACCGCTTCTTCGTGCCGCGGCGTCTCTCCATCCGCTGGGTGCGGGAGGCCTTCGCCGCCCATGATTTCATCCTCTTTGACGCCAACCTGCCGGAAGAGACGATCGCGGCGATCGTCGCAAAGGCGCATTCGCTCGCCAAGCCCGTTGCGGCAATCGCCATCTCGCCGGCCAAGGTCGTCAGGCTGAAACCCTGCATCGGGGATATTGATTACCTGTTCCTGAATGAGGCTGAAGCTGCCGCCCTTGCCGGTGAGCGGCCGGAAGAGGCTGCCGGCTGGCCGCCGTTGCTGAATGAGATCGGCATCAGGAACGCCGTCGTCACCCGCGGCCGGCGCGAGCTCGTCGCGCTTTGCGATGGCCGCGCCGTGACGTTGCAGCCGCCGATCGCCGACACCGTTGCCGATGTCACGGGTGCTGGCGATTCTCTTGCGGCCGGCACACTCGCCGCCTTGATATCAGGCTTGCCGCTCGAAGAAGCCATCCGCCACGGCACCGCGGCCGCCACACTGACCGTGCAGTCGCGGCACGCCGTCAACGAAAATCTGACGCCCGAGCTGTTGAATGAGGCGCTTGCCCTTGTTCCCCAGATCAGAATTCTGCATTGAAGCAGCCAATTAAATAGTTGAACATGATGCCGAAAACCGCTCGCACTTTTCAGCATCATGCTCTGTCGATCACAGGACCAGACCATGACTAACCCCATCTCCCCTCTTTTACCGATCGCCTATTCGAAGGAAGTCGCCAGCGCCAAGCAGCGCGGCGCGCCTGTGGTGGCGCTGGAATCGACCATCATCACCCACGGCATGCCCTATCCCGGCAATATCGAGATGGCCCGTAGCGTCGAGGCGATCATCCGCGAACAGGGTGCGGTGCCGGCAACGATCGCCGTCATTCACGGCACGCTGCATATCGGTCTTGAAGCCGCGGAATTGGAGCAACTCGCCAAGGCGACCGAAGTGATGAAGGTGTCGCGCGCCGATCTCGCCTTCGCCATCGCTGAGCGCCGCACCGGCGCTACCACCGTCGCGGCGACGATGATCGCGGCGGCGCGCGCCGGCATCCGCGTTTTTGCCACAGGCGGCATCGGCGGCGTGCATCGTGGCGCCGAGGAAAGCTTCGATATATCAGCCGATCTCGAGGAACTGGCGCGCACCGGCGTCATCGTCGTCTGCGCCGGGGCCAAGGCGATCCTCGATATTCCAAAGACGCTGGAAGTGCTGGAAACCCGCGGCGTTCCGGTCGTCACCTATGAGAGCGAGGAATTCCCCGCCTTCTGGTCGCGCTCCTCGGGCATCCGCAGCCCGTTGTCGCTGAACAGCCCGGCCGCCATCGCCAATTTCCAGACGGTGCGCGAGCAGCTCGGCGTCGACGGCGGCATGCTCGTCGCCAATCCGGTACCGGAAGCTGACGAGATCGCGCGCGAGGAGATGGAAATCTATATCGAGCGGGCACTCGACAGCGCCGAGCGCGACGAAGTGACCGGCAAGGCGGTAACGCCCTATCTTCTGTCGACCATCTTCGACCTGACGGACGGCCAGAGCCTCAAGACCAATATCGCGTTAGTTGAGAACAATGCGCGGCTTGCGGCTGAGATTGCGGTTGCGTTGAGTGAATGAAGGTTGACGGGCTGGCAGGTATCAATTTTTAGCAGAGAGGTGGTGCCGTTCCAGCCCCCCTCTACCCTGCCGGGCATCTCCCCCACAGGTGGGGAGATTACAAGCGGCAAAACCTTCGCATCGCATCAACGTTTCGCCGAGCTGCATGGATATTTGGTTAGGGAGCCAGTGCACCCAGCCGATCTCCCTCCTTGTGGGGGGAGATGCCGGCAGGGCAGAGGGGGGTGCGGCACGCCACAGCGTGCCCTCCGACAGCACCTCACTCACCCATCCAGCGTCTCCTTCACCACAACAGCGAGCTGCTTCAGCGAGAAGGGCTTCGGTAGGAAGCCGAATTTCGCCTCCGGCGGCAGGTTGCGGGCAAAAGCATCTTCGGCATAACCTGAGACGAAGATGAACTTCATGTCGGGATAGGTCTTGCGCAGCTCGCGCAACAGCGTCGGACCGTCCATTTCGGGCATCACGACGTCGGAGACGACGATGTCGACCTTGCCGTCGAGTTCTTCCAAGATGCTGAGTGCCTCGACGCCCGAGCCCGCCTCGTGCACGGTGTAGCCCCGCGTTTCCAGCATGCGCTTGCCGCCGCGGCGCACAGCCTCCTCGTCCTCGACGAGAAGGATGACGGCCGATCCCGTCAGGTCCTCCGGCTGCTGCGGCGATACCGGCAGCGGCACCACTTCGGCCCCGGCGATGGCGCCGTCGATCGAGCCCGCTTCGGCGGCCACCGCCGGCTCCGGAATGTGCCGCGGCAGGAAGACGCGGAAGGTTGTGCCCTTGCCGACTTCGGATTCCGGCTGGATGTAGCCGCCCGACTGTTTGACGATGCCGTAGACCATGGCGAGGCCAAGCCCGGTGCCCTTGCCGACATCCTTGGTGGTGAAGAACGGCTCGAAGATCTTGTCCATGATCTCGGGGGCGATACCGGTGCCGTTATCCGCGACTTCGACCAGCACCATGTCCTCGGCCGGCATGTAGGAGTAGTTGAAGGCGGAGACCTCGGCGGCGGTCAGATTGCGGGTGCGCAGTGTCAGCGTGCCACCCTCGGGCATCGCGTCGCGCGCATTGACGCAGAGATTGATCAGCACCTGCTCGAACTGCGAAAGGTCTGTTTTGACAGGCCAGAGGTCGCGGCCATATTGCACGTCGAGTTTGACATTGGTGCCGGAAAGCAGCCGGTCGACCAGCATGCGCAGGTCGCCGACGACATCGGTCAGGTTCAGCACCGAGGGCCGCATCGTCTGCTTGCGCGAGAAGGCGAGCAGTTGGCGCACCAGCACGGCGGCACGGTTGGCGTTGCGCTTGATCTCTATCAGGTCGGCAAAGCTGGCATCGGCGGGCCRCGCCTGCAGCAGCAGATGGTCGGAGGAAAGCAGGATCGCCGTCAGCACATTGTTGAAATCATGCGCGATACCGCCGGCGAGCGTTCCCACAGCATTCATCTTCTGCGTCTGCGCCATCTGCGCTTCCAGCGCCTTCTGCTCGGTCACCTCGACGGCATAAACGATCGCCGCCTCCTCTGGCGCCTCGTCGCTCTGGTCGATGACGGCATTGACATAGAAGCGGAAATAGCGCGCCTCGTCGGTCGGTGTGCGGGTGTCGAGCGGCGCAATGTCGCCCTGCCGGTCCTTGGCCGCCGCCAGCGCCGCGGCGAGCTGTGGCCGATCGCTCTCCTGCACGATGGTTTCAAGATGCGGCGCCTTTTCGAGGTCGTCGCGCGAGACGACACCGGAGAACATCTTCAGGAATGGTGCATTGGTGCGCAGGATACGCCCGTCGCCGTCAACCGAGGCGATTGCCATCGGTGTGTTGTTGAAGAAGCGGGTGAAGCGCATGGCGGCGGCCGAAGCGGACTGGCCGCCGGCATCGCTCTTTTCACGCGCCAGCACGATCGTCCGGCTTTCGCCGGGTGCGCCGTCGCGCATCGAGGTGACACTGTGGATGATCTGCACCGGCAGGCTCTGGCCATTGCTCTTGCGCAGGTCGAGATCGAGCGTCACGGTCTTCTTCAGGCCGGGTTCGGCCTGCACCGACTGAATCAGCGCCAGCCCCTCGCCCGCCACCACGTCGCCGATCGTCATCGAGCCCGGCACGAATTTGGTGAGGTCGAGGCCCAGCCACTCGGCAAGCGTCGCATTCAGGTAGAAGATCTCGCCCTTCCTGCCGGCGGAAAAGAAGCCGGCCGGCGCATGGTCGAGATAGTCGATCGCGTTCTGCAATTCCTTGAAGAAGCGCTCCTGATCGTCGCGCTCCGTGGTGATGTCGGTGATCTGCCAGATCTGCAGCGGCTTGCCGCCGTTTTCCTCCGGCTGCAGCAGCCGCGCCTTCAGCCGGTACCAATGGGCGCCGGAGCTGTTGCTGCCAGGCCCGACGGCACGCAGCAGGCGGAACTCCTCGCGGCCTTCCTTGCCCTCGCGCAGCCCGTTGACCAGCCTGTAGAGCGCCTCGTTGGATTCGCGATGGCGCGACAGCAGCGTTTCCAGCGTCTGCACCTCGGTCGCCTTACGTGCGCCGGTCAGCGCGCCATAGGCTGCATTGGCATAGATGATCCGGCCTTTTTCGTCGGTGATCAGCGTCCCGTCGGGATGGCTGTTGAGGAAGGCGCGCGCCAGGCTGTCGGACTGGCGCTGCGGCATCACCTCAATGAAGCCGATGACCGAGGATACCAGGAAGAAGATGCCGACCATGGCGAGCACGCCGAGACCGCCAAGCACGACCTCGTTGTCGAGCGACTTTTTGAAGAAGACGAAGGCGCCGGCGGCGGCGATCAGCACGAGCGCCAGCAGAAGAATGCGCAAGACCGTGCCAGAACGCCCCCCACGATCCACAAGCGGTGCGTTATAGTCGTCGGCCTGACGCGGTTTCGTCATGTATTCCTCACATAAGCCCTCCCGCTTCGTAGCACGAACAAGAAGCAGGAATCAGGCACTCTTTACTTCTTAGCAATTTGCTGCGTCGGCAAAAACACCGCTAGCCGGCAAGACTGCTTGAATTCACAGGCAACAGCGCCATCTGCCCCAGAAGCCCAGCTGCTGCCCGTGCGCAAGGTCGCCGAGTTCCTAGCAGCGGAACACGAAATCGCGTTCTCCCGTGACTGGACAGGATCGGCGGCCCTTGCCTAAGGAACGGAAAAGTCGTCAATATGTGCCGAATGCGAAATGGAGTGAGTGACTATGTTGGATGATGTTGTCGGAGCTTATGGCAGCCGTTTCCTGCTTGCCGCCGGTGGTGTCGGTCTGGCGCTTCTCCTGCTCATCATCGTGCTCTGGGTGATCCGCAGCCGGGCGCCCTCGCCCTTCGTGCGCGGCGGCCGCAACCGACAGCCCCGGCTGCAAGTGCTGGATGCCGCAGCCGTCGATGCCCGTCGCCGTCTGGTGCTGGTGCGCCGCGACGACGTCGAGCACCTGATCATGATCGGCGGCCCGAGCGATATCGTCATCGAGAGCCGTATCCTGCCCGCAGCGGCCGAACAGCCGGACAGCGCCAGCCGCCCGCAACCCGTCGAGCAGCGTCCGATATCCGTCGCGCGGCCGGAAACGCCGCCGGTCTCGCCACCACGCCCGCCGGTCGCAGCCCGTGTCGAGCCGGCAGCCGAGCCCACTTTCTCTGCGCCGGTTTCGCCGGAGCCGCGCCCGCGCCCAGAGCCGTCGGCCCAACCGCCGGCCCCGCCTGCCGTGGCACCGCCGGTGGTCACGAGCCCTCTTCCGGCAGAGCCCATGACAGCTCCGCTGTCGGCCGAACGCGACAATCCTCTGCGTGCCGTCCCGCCCCAGCCGCGCCCGCCGGAGCGTCCCGCCGCTCCCCCAGCCGCGCAGCCAGCACCATTTCACGATGCCTCAAGTGCCGCCGAGATCCTCGATGCCGCCCGCCAGCGCGTGCTGCCGCAACAGCGAATCGAACCCGAGGTCTCGGCCCCGTCTGTCCAGGACATGCCGGCGGCCGCACGCGCCGCACCTGCAACGGCCGAAGACGAGCCGGCTGCGCAGCCGGCAGCGGCGATCCGTCATGAATTCCAGCGGGTGCTGGAAGAGGAAATGTCGAACAATCTGACGGCCGAACGCATCGTGCCGGCGCCGGCAAACCAGGCGCCTCGCCAAGCGGTGCCGCAGCCGGGCAACCTGCCACGCCGTGATCCCGAGCTTGCCCCGATCACCGGCGCCGATACCGAGCTGCAGAAGGAAGTCGCCCGCATCTTCGGCGAAATGAGTGTCAATCGCGACAAGTGAAGGCAAACGCGCCTGCCTGACATCGGATTGCCAGAGCCCCCCTTCCTTCATCATCACGTTGCATAAATGCCGCATTGCCCTGGCTTTCAGCACACGAACGGCTTGGGGGCTGCCTTTCATGCCAATCATTTGTTATCCCTAGGGTTGAAGAGCGTTGGCGCACTCGAGGTCGCACTTTGCCTAAGTAAATACCGGTCTCACTCCAGTTTCACCCGTACTGCCGCAGAGCGACACGCTGGCGGCATGCGAACATGTTCATCGGGTGGTGGCGAGAGACCGGTTTGGCATTGTTACAATGTGCCATGTGCAGCTCCGCTGTCTCAGCTCTTCAGCCGCCCACAACATCGCCACACCGCGCCCGCAAGGGGTTTTCTCATGCACCATCTTGGTGGACTTCCGAACGGAAGACCAAGACGGTATGTGCAATACGCTTCAGGTCCGATGGACCATTATTCCCAAGACAGCTCCCCAGCCTTGGATTGCATGCGGTGGATGCGGAGGCCTGAGAGCCTTCCAATCCAGCGGCAAGATCCGGCTCAACGCCAACGGTCGCAAGCTTGATGCTTGGCTTATCTACAAATGCCTGACCTGTGAAAGGACATGGAACCGGCCAATCATCGAGCGCCGCAATGTTCGCGACATCGACCCTGCAATCCTTGACGCGTTACAATCCAACGATCCGGACTGGATCCGGGCGGAAACCTTCAACCTGGATGCTCTCCGGCACAAGTCGCAACGTGTGGACGAGTTTGCTGAATTTGAAATCGCGAAAGAAATCCAGCGCGAAACTGCACATTGGACGAGTTTGGCAATCGAACTGATAGTCCCGTTTCCAACCAGCATACGGCTTGACCGTCTGCTCGCGTCCGAGTTGAAAGTTTCGCGCTCGCGGCTGCAGGCTCTTCATGATGAAGGCATGGTTCGCACAGATCCTGACCGATCAGACGTCATGCGGCGACGAATCAGGAATGGCACCCTTATCGTGATCGACCTCGCCATGCAGGCCGATCGAGAGCAATCGTGGAAACCTCTGGCATCAGGAGATCGGCTGTAATCACGGAATCTGCGGCGACAACGGCTCGATCCCGGGCCTTTGTGGCTTGTTCCCCAACACGCGAGGACAATGGATAACAAAAAAGCGCCGCGATCTGATCGCGGCGCTTATTCTGCTCTCATGCCTGCATGAAAACTCTCATTCGTCGCGATAGACCTTTTCGCGGCGTTCGTGACGCTCCTGCGCCTCGATCGACAGTGTCGCGATCGGGCGGGCGTCGAGGCGCTTGAGGCCGATCGGCTCGCCAGTTTCCTCGCAATATCCGTAGGTGCCGTCTTCGATGCGCTGCAGTGCCGCGTCGATCTTCGAAATCAGCTTTCTCTGCCGGTCACGGGCGCGAAGTTCGATCGCCCGGTCTGTTTCCGACGACGCCCGGTCGGCGAGGTCGGGATGGTTTGCGCTTTCCTCGGCCAGATGGTCGAGTGTCTCGCGCGCTTCTCTAAGGATATCATTTCTCCATGCAACCAGCTTCGCCCTGAAGTAGGCACGCTGGTTTACGTTCATGAATTCTTCCTCTTCCGAGGGAACGTAATTGCTAAGATCGATCTTCTCACTCAACGCGATTCTCCTGAAGAACATCTCATCTGGCCGGGTGTATATCCCAAGCGCTAGTCGCGATTCAAGCCAAATACGACAGGTAAACAGATTTTTAAATCTGTCACAGTTTTCGGCTAACAGACTATTTTCTCATCATTATTCCGGCTTGCGTTTTTTGCTTCGCCTTCAAAACGCCGTGTTATCAGCCGCGTTTTGGGCAGCTGGAGCATCGCTGACGGTTGACGCCGGCCGATTGCAACCGCTACTGAAAAAGCCCGCTGGATCCTGGATTTGCCCATGACCGTACCCCTGCCTCCGCCCAACCGCATCTATCTCCTGCGCCATGCCGAGGCCGCCTGGGCCGAACCCGGGCAGCGCGATTTCGACCGGCCGCTGAACGAAAAGGGCTTTGGCGATGCCGAAATCATCGCCGACAAGGCCGCCGACAAGGGCTACCGTCCCGATCTTCTGATCAGTTCGACCGCGCTGCGCTGCCGCGATACCGCCGATGCGGTGTACCGGGCGATGGGCCTCACGCTCGAGGTTCGTTATGTTGACGCGCTCTATAATGCCACGGTCGACACCTATCTCGAGATCATCGATACGCAGGACGAATCTGCCGTCATGCTGGTCGGCCACAATCCGACCATGGAGCAGGCGCTGGAGGCGCTGATCGGTCACGAGGCGATGGTAAGCGCCCTTCCCGGCGGCTTCCCGACGGCAGGCCTTGCCGTCGTCGATTACGATGCTTCCGCCGCCGTCTGGCGCCTCACCGATTTCGTGGTCGTCTGAAGACTTTCGCGCCGCTTCTTTTGCGGGCGGCGCGCCCTCCCTATATTGCGGGGCAGTCACCAACCGGAATCGCGCCTTGCCGCCACGCCTGACATCTTTTGCCGATGACGCCCGCATCGCCTTCGACAATCT
>NZ_JBFUAY010000167.1:0-10087 GCF_056406015.1 Rhizobium sp. P1_E1
GAGGCCGAATATCAGGCCAAGGTCGCTGAAATGCGGCGTCTCGCCGCCGAGCACGGCACTGATACGCTCTCCGAAATCTCCAAATAGACCTTGCCTTTCAGGCAATTTGGACGCAAAGCCTTCCGGATGGATCGGAAGATATAATTTTCCCGATAAAGCGCGTTACGCGGCCTTTCCGTCAAAGATTTGCCGCGTCGCTTGGGTCTGATGAATACGGCGTTGCGATTCTGAAGTTCGTGTCGCAGCCGCCGGGAGACGGAACGAACTTCGACAGCGGCCCGAAATGCCGCCTTTCCATGGGGAATGAGATGGAAGAGTTTCACAAAGTCCGGCGTTTGCCGCCTTATGTTTTCGAACAGGTCAACCGTTTGAAAGCAAGCGCGCGAGCGGGCGGCGCCGATATCATCGATCTCGGCATGGGAAACCCCGACCTTCCCACTCCCCAGTCGATCGTCGACAAGCTGTGCGAGGTCGTGCAGGATCCGCGCACGCACCGTTATTCCTCTTCCAAGGGCATTCCGGGTCTGCGCCGCGCTCAGGCCGCTTATTATGCCCGCCGTTTCGGCGTGAAGCTCAACCCGGATACGCAGGTGGTCGCCACCTTGGGCTCCAAGGAAGGCTTCGCCAACATGGCGCAGGCAATCACCGCGCCTGGCGACGTGATCCTCTGCCCGAACCCCACCTATCCGATCCACGCCTTCGGCTTCCTGATGGCGGGCGGCGTGATCCGTTCCATGTCGGTGGAGCCGGATGCGAGCTTCTTCGAGCCGCTCGAACGCGCGGTCCGGCATTCGATCCCGAAGCCGCTGGCGCTGATCCTCAACTACCCCTCGAACCCGACGGCCTTTGTCGCGACGCTCGATTTCTACAAGGACGTCATCGCCTTTGCGAAAAAGCATGACATCATCGTGCTCTCCGACCTTGCCTATTCGGAAATCTACTTCGACGGCGCTCCGCCGCCGTCGGTTCTCGAAGTGCCAGGCGCAATGGACGTGACTGTCGAGTTCACGTCGATGTCGAAGACCTTCTCCATGCCCGGCTGGCGCATGGGCTTTGCCGTCGGCAACGAGCGGCTGATCGCGGCGCTCACCCGCGTCAAGTCCTATCTCGACTACGGCGCCTTCACGCCGATCCAGGTGGCGGCGACGCACGCGCTGAACGGCGACGGCTCCGACATTGCGGAAGTCCGCAACGTCTATAAGCGCCGTCGCGACGTCATGGTCGAAAGCTTCGGCAAGGCCGGGTTCGAGGTCCCGCCGCCGGCTGCCACCATGTTTGCCTGGGCGAAGATCCCGGAAAAGTTCCGTCACCTCGGTTCGCTGGAATTCTCCAAGCTGCTGGTCGAGAAGGCCGACGTCGCCGTTGCCCCGGGCATCGGCTTCGGCGAAATGGGCGACGACTACGTCCGTCTGGCACTTGTGGAGAACGAACACCGTATCCGCCAGGCTGCGCGCAACATCAAGAAGTTCATGTCGACGGCTGACGAGACAATGCACAACGTCATTTCGCTGAACGCACACCGCTAATCCAACCGTTGGGCAGCCGCGTCAAGCGGCTGCCGCCACACAGACATTTCAGGATCGATCCATGGCAGATGCCCTCAAAATCGGCATTGCGGGCTTGGGCACCGTTGGCGCCTCGCTTGTCCGCATCATTCAGCAGAAAAGCAACGAGCTTGCCGTCACCTGCGGACGTCCGATCACCATCACGGCGGTCTCCGCGCGTGACAGGACAAGAGACCGCGGCATCGATCTTTCCACTGTTACCTGGTTCGACCGGCCGGAAGAGCTTGCAGAAAAGGGCGATATCGACGTCTTCGTCGAGCTGATGGGCGGCGCCGAAGGAGCTGCCAACATCTCCGTGCGCGCCGCACTCCAACGTGGTCTCCATGTGGTGACAGCCAACAAGGCGCTGCTTGCCTATCACGGCGTCGAGCTTGCGACGATCGCCGAGGAGAAGGGGTCGCTGCTGAACTTCGAGGCGGCGGTCGCCGGCGGCATCCCGGTCATCAAGGCGCTGCGTGAATCGCTGACGGGCAATTCCGTCTCGCGCATCTATGGCATCATGAACGGCACCTGCAATTACATCCTGACCAAGATGGAGAAGGAGGGGCTTTCCTTTGCCGAATGCCTCAAGGAAGCGCAGCGGCTGGGTTATGCCGAGGCTGATCCGGCCTTCGATATCGAGGGCAATGACACGGCCCATAAGCTTTCCATCCTGACGACGCTCGCCTTCGGCAATCAGATCGCAGCCGACGACATCTATCTCGAAGGCATCACCAACATCTCGATCGAGGATATCCACGCCGCTGCCGAGCTCGGTTATCGCATCAAGCTGCTGGGCGTTGCCCAGCGCACCGATACCGGCATCGAGCAGCGCGTCCATCCCACCATGGTGCCGGTCGATTCGGTCATCGCCCAGGTCGACGGCGTCACCAATGCGGTGGCGATCGAATCCGACGTGCTCGGCGAACTGCTGATGGTCGGCCCCGGCGCCGGCGGCAATGCCACGGCCTCGTCGGTGCTCGGCGATATCGCCGATATCGCAAAGAGCCAGCCGGGTGCCCAGCGCGTGCCGGTGCTCGGCCATCCCGCAACCACGCTGGAGCCCTACCGCAAGGCGCAGATGCAGAGCCACGAGGGCGGCTATTTCATCCGCCTGACCGTGCTCGACCGCACCGGTGTCTTTGCCAGCGTCGCAACCCGCATGGCGGAAAACAACATCTCGCTGGAATCGATCGTTCAGCGCTCCAAACAGCATCTGGCGCCATCGCACCACCAGACGATCATTCTCGTCACCCACGCAACGATGGAAGAATCGGTGCGCAGGGCGGTCGCCTCGATCAAGTCGGAAGGTTATCTCTTCGGCGAGCCGCAGGTCATTCGCATCGAACGGCCGAAAGAGGAAGGCTGAGCCTTTTTCCCGTCCCGGAGGACCGTTGAGCCGCCCTGTCTCTGCAGGGCGGTTTTTCTGTTATTTGTTCAACCTTCCCTAACGGAAGTCTATATTAACAGATACCGAAATATTGATATAACTAAACCTAAGATGGTGAGTCGTCTGGGTGGAGAATTTCATGAGCAAGGACAGCCACGCCGGGAAAGGGTATGGCTACCCGAGCGACGTGCCGCCGAACCATCCTGATAAGCGTGAGGAAATCCCCAAGCCGGCCTACTGTGAAATTCCTCAGGAGGTCTCTGATGAGGGTGATGGCGAAGAAAACACGGAGGGCCGCAACTGGGCCATTCTGCTGACGCTGTTTTCCGTCGTGCTGGTGCAACTGGCCGGCATCGCCCTGATTGTCTGGGCGCTATTCTAAAGCGCGTCGCGATCTTTCAGATTCGCTCTCTCTTTAGGGACTCTATTTTTACGCATGTCGTTACCGCAAAACCGCTGCGCACTTTTGCGCGACATGCTTTGGTAAAAATCCGTATCTGCAAATCCATCGCTATGTTATCTCCGCCGCTCCTATAGAAAGAGCAGATGAAGTCAGCGGAGTGTGGCATGGCAGATCTCGTCGATCCAGTACAGCGCGCGTTTCTCGGTGTGGAGAAATCCGCGCTCGACAATCGCTGGGTGGCGCGGCTCGACCAGGCAGGGCAGAACCGCGCGCTGGCCATGTCGCAGCTCCATGGATTGCCGGATCTGATCGCCCGGGTGCTGGCCGGGCGTGGCGTGACGGTAGACGAGGCGATCGAATTCCTCGATCCGACGATCCGCAGCCTGATGCCCGATCCTCATAAGCTGACCGATTGCGAAAAGGCCGCGATCCGCCTGGTGGGTGCCATCGAGCGCGGCGAGAGCGTCGCGATCTTCGGCGACTACGATGTCGACGGCGCGGCCTCCTCGGCGCTGATGTTCCGCTTTCTCAGCCATTTCGGCGTCAGGGCGAATATCTATATTCCCGATCGCGTCTTCGAAGGTTATGGCCCCAATCCGGCGGCGATCAATCAATTGATCGACAATGGCGCCCAGCTGATCGTCACCGTCGATTGCGGCTCCACCAGTCACGAGGCGCTGGCCGCCGCTGCTGCGCGCAATATCGATGTCGTCGTCATCGATCACCACCAGGTGACACATGAGCTGCCGCCCTGTCATGCCCTCGTCAACCCGAACCGTGAGGACGATCTCTCGGGGCAGGGGCATCTCTGCGCGGCCGGCGTTGTCTTCATGGTGCTGGTCGCAACGCTGAGGTTGCTGCGCGCGGCCGGCCACAAGCGGATCCTGGCGATCGACCTGCTGCAATGGCTGGATATCGTCGCGCTTGCGACGGTCTGCGATGTCGTGCCGCTGAAGGGCCTCAACCGCGCTTATGTGGTGAAGGGGCTGGTCGCCGCCCGGCACCAGAGCAATGCCGGGCTTGCCGCACTCTTCCGCAAGGCGGGGCTTGCAGGCCCGGTGACACCCTATCATTTCGGCTTCCTGATCGGCCCGCGCATCAATGCCGGCGGGCGGATCGGCGATRCAGCACTCGGAAGCCGCCTGCTGACGCTCGACGACGCCGGTGAGGCAGAGGTGATCGCGCAGCGCCTCGACGAGCTCAACCGCGAACGCCAGGCGATGGAGGCCGTCATGCTGCAAGAGGCGGAGGCCGAGGCGCTCGCCGAATATGGCGACGGCGAGGGCGCATCCGTCATCGTCACCGCCCATGAGAAATGGCATCCCGGCATCGTCGGCCTGATCGCGGCGCGGCTGAAGGAGAAGTTCAAACGGCCCGCCTTCGCAATCGCCTTCGATCCCTCCGGCCGCGGCACCGGCTCGGGCCGCTCCATCAACGGCTTCGATATGGGCAGGATGGTGCGAGCTGCGGTCGACGAGGGGATCCTCGTCAAGGGCGGCGGCCACGCCATGGCCGCCGGGCTGACGGTCGAGCGCGCCAATCTCGGCAGGCTGAGGACCTTCTTCACGGAGAAGGCCACAAAGACCGTGGCCAGCCTTGTCGCCAACGAGACACTGAAGATCGACGGCGCGATCGGTGCAAGCGGCGCCACGCTCGAACTCATCGACCGCTTGGAGGCCGCTGGCCCCTATGGCTCCGGCCACGCCCAGCCGCTCTTTGCCGTGCCGGCGCATCGGGTGCGCGACGCGCGCCTGGTCGGCGAGAAACACGTGAAGGTGACGCTGGAGGCAATGGACGGATCGCGGCTCGATGGCATCGCCTTCCGCGCCGCCGATACCGCGCTCGGCAATCTTCTCATCAATTCACGCGGCGCCAGCCTTCATGTCGCGGGTTCGCTCAGTGCCGAGCATTATCAGGGTGCGCGCCGCATCCAACTGCGCGTCTGCGACGCAGCTCCGGCGCGGTAATCTACCAGTCGGAAGAGAGTCTCGTCAGGTACAACCGGCGGTCATGACGCTCATCAGCATGTCCCCTTGCGATCGGCTCTCCATGGCCGCAAAGCCCTTCGCGGCGATGGAATCACGCTCGGCGGTATCTGCGATCAACTTGTGGCAGCGCTCGATCATCTTGTCATAGGGCTCGACCGCCAGGCCGCCGCTGAAGGGCTGGAGATCCGGGTCGCGGATATCGCCTTCGGTCAGCACGCAGACGCGATTGGCGAGCAGATAGGAAATGCGCACGATCTCGAAGACGCCGCTCGCATAATGATGAATGTTGATGACGATCTTGGAACGGGCAATCGCCGCGTCGCGTTCCGCGCCATAGATGTTGAAGAGATGCGCGACCTTAAGCCCGCCTTGCTCCAGCGTCTTCAGGATATGGTGGCGGCGTTCGTTCATCGAGCCGTAGAAGAGCACGTCGATATCTTTGACGGGGGCGTGTTTTATCTGGCTGAGGCAGCGGCTATAGCCGATTTCGAGCACGCCAGCATGATCAATGCCCTTGGCGGCGAGATTTTCCCGGTTGCGCGGGCTGTAGTCGAGAACCGGAAGCGACTTCAGGATCGAGGTGTAGCGCGAATTGATCCAGATGCTTTCTTCGGACACCTGCTCAAGATTGATGACGACGCTGTCCTTCGGCAGATGGCTGACAATTTCGGCGGGGAGAAGGTTGCCGCCGTAGATGATCGGCGCACGACCGGCGAACGCGGTCATGTCGCGGACGATCGGTGCCGAGCCGCCGAGTTCCTCGAAGGCGCCCTGGAGACCGAGCGCGACTTCGTCGAAGGCGTGGCTGTGATTGTAGTTGGCGGGCGTCACGATCCAGATGCAATGACGGTCCTTGTGTGCCTGCCATCCGCCGGTAAAGGGCTGCAACGGGTTGCGGAGCGGCTGCTCGATCTTCGGCGCGGCTGATATAGCGGGCCTTTCCGTCCGTACCGGCTGCTGCGGCACGGGAGAGGCGCCTGAAGCCTGCGGAGCATAGGCGCGTATCAATTCGCGGCGGCCGATGAATTGGCCGCGGGGCATCCAGGCGGGCGGATCATCAGCCCCCCAGATCAGATGCGGCTGCTTGATGAGCGGCTGGCGGCCTTCCTGCCACGAGGTCAGGAGAGCCTGGTCACGGCTCTGCAGAAAGGCTTCCTTGGCTGCGAAGAGACCATGCAGCATACGGCCGAGGCGGACACCGAACTTCCATTCGAAATCGGCAACGGTCGGTACGAAGGCGGCGATCTTCATTCCGGAGGCGGCAGCCTGCTGGACATAGAGCCCGAGCAGACGCTCGATCACGAAGGGGCGCATCTTCGCGTTGGCATCGCGTGAATAGTGAGCCACACCGGCATAGGCGGTCCCCGCCGGCGAGCCGGCGAGCGCTTCTCTTTCCAGCGATTCGAGAATGCGTTCGCAAAAGGCGAAATACCCGGACCAGAATTTCCGGTTGCCGCAGAAATAGTTGCAGAACATGAAGGCCGTCTTGTCCTGCGGCGGCGCGATCGGATGACCGAGCGCCTGAATATGCAGGAAGATCGGGTCCATACCGGGATGACCGCCAAGCAGCGAATGTTCCCAAACGTTGCTGTAGATCGCCGCGTGGCCGATCAGCGGATTGTAAAGATAGGCGTCCGCACCTTCCGCCCTGGCCTTTTCCGCCTCTGTTACAAAGGACGGGAAGCTCGTCACCGACTTCATCTCGAATTTGCTGGAGAGCAGCCCCCAGAACACGTCGTCGCCGAGGCCTATCGCCTCGTGATGCTGATGCAGGATGAGGAAGAGCTCATATTCGCGGGTCGTAGCCTGCGTATTGAACGAAATGTCGAGCGGCACGGCAGCCGCATCCAGCTGGCTGCGCTGGGAAGGATCGAGATAGGGCTGATAGACAATGACGGACCCCGTGCTGGCAGCTTTCTCCGTGAGAAGTGCCAGATCAGGAAGACCGGACGGCAGAGCGGCAATGGGCTGATTGATCGTCAAGGAATCGTCCTTCGTGCATGGCCGCCGTCTCCATGATTCACGAAACGGCATTCGGGCTGGTTTGGGTGCCGACTATTGGACGTGAAGCTTGCGCCACACTGTTGGCAGGAATTTCGSTAGAACAGGATGTCGTCCGAAAACCGCTCACACTTTTCGGCATCATGTTCTGGTCAGCCTGGGAACAGGTTAGGCCGTGATGTTCGTACCAGGCCCATTGCGCGATAATGCCCAACCTCCTGGACGGCGTCATGAAAAACGAAAAGATCTATGTAACGAAGCCCAGCCTGCCGCCGCTCGAAGAATTCATTCCGTCGCTGGAAGCGATCTGGAACAATCGCGTCCTGACCAATGGCGGGCCATTCCACCAGCAGCTGGAGCAGGAGCTCTGCAACCATCTCGGCGTGAAGCACATCAGCCTTTTTTCCAACGCCACGGTCGCGCTGCTGACGGCGCTTCAGGCGCTCCGCGTCACGGGCGAAGTCATCACCACGCCTTATTCCTTCGTCGCCACTTCGCATTCACTTCTCTGGAACGGCTTAAAGCCCGTCTTCGTCGACATCGATCCGGTGACGCTCAATGTCGATCCAGCGAAGATCGAGGCGGCGATCACGCAGCAGACGACGGCGATCATGCCGGTGCATTGCTACGGCCACCCTTGCGATGTCGATGCTATCCAGAAGATCGCCGATCTCTACAATCTGAAGGTCATCTATGACGCCGCCCATTCCTTCGGCGTGGAAGACGAGCGGGGAAGCATTCTCAATCACGGCGACCTTTCCATCCTGAGCTTCCATGCGACGAAGGTTTTCAACACATTCGAAGGCGGGGCCATCATCTGCCCGGATGTCAAGACGAAGACCCGCATCGACCAGCTGAAGAACTTCGGTTACGTCGACGAAGTGACCGTGGTGGCGCCAGGCACGAACGGCAAGATGAGCGAGTTCAACGCTGCGCTCGGCCTGTTGCAGCTGAAATACATCAAGCTCGCGCTCGAAAGGCGTGGTTTGATCGACAGTGCATATCGTGAGCGGCTCCGCGGCGTGGCCGGCATAGAATGCCTGGACCGTTCCGGCGAGACCGTCTCCAACTTCTCTTATTTCCCGATCCTCGTACGCCCTGACTATCCCATTTCACGCGATGGGCTCTATGAACGGCTGAAGGAAAACAGCATTCATCCGCGCCGCTATTTCTATCCGCTGATTTCAAGCTTCTCGATGTACCGCAGCCTGCCTTCCTCGCAGCCCTCGAACCTGCCGGTCGCAACCGAGGCCGCACAACAGGTGCTCTGCCTTCCCATCTATCCGGACATGGAGATGGAGATCGTCGACAAGGTCTGCGCGCTGATCGAGTCGGCTTAAGAACACGGTATTCCGACAGTGATCTCGCACCGCTAGGCCGACCGGGCCTAAAATCATCCTGTTCTAGCCGCCTCACTTGTCATCAAAGACTTGAAGCGCGAGTTCTGCCTGCCAGATAAGAAATCGCGAGCCGGCGCATTGCAAGTGGCTGCTCATACGAAAGCGGCGTGACCATCGATCACGCCGCTTTCTTCATCTCATAGACGCTAGATTAAAGCGCCAGTTGCGGAGGTCGGATGCGAAGCATCTCTCCAGCCCCGCCGGCGAGTGCGGCTACGCGAGGCTTGCGCAGAAGGAGGGCAGAAGCGGCAAATAAGCCCGCTGATCTGGCCCAAATCGATGGATGAATTTCTGGGAGAAAGTGGCACGCCCTAGGGGAGTCGAACCCCTCTTTACAGAATGAAAATCTGTCGTCCTAACCGATAGACGAAGGGCGCGTGCTGTGGCGCCCTTATAGTCAGCACCTCAGAAGGCCGCAAGCGCCAAGGCGCGAAAAAATCATCGTTTTCGGCATTCTTTTGCTGTTGTGGATAACCACCGCGCCGGATACGCCGAAGCGGAGAAAGATCGAGCCTGCGGGTTGGGTTGGGCAGCATCGTGCAAGCGATTGGTACGCCCTAGGGGACTCGAACCCCCAACCAAGCGGTTATGAGCCGCCGGCTCTAACCATTGAGCTACAGGCCCTCGCGTCGAGTGTCCGGCGCCTTGGTGCCGGAGGCCGGCACCGTAATGCCGGGGCAATGGTTCCCGCAGCACGGGTTCCGCTCTAACGCAAATCCGAGGGAGCCACGATCACTTCGGCCTGCGCGTCGTCCGGACGCCTCGGCCAGACCTCGTCGATCGGCGGTCATTACCGGGACTGCCGCTCCAAGACGCCAAATAGCCAATCCCACCGCCCCATCATCAACTGGCGAGGTTGAAGGGATCCACGGCTATGTCGGCTTCACCTAAAGAACTAGGCTTGGTGAAATGGCCGCGCAAGGCACCAACTATCGATGATCTAGCCACTGGTTGCCAATTCACGGAGGATGGAAAAGAAGGAGCATGCCGCTCGATGAGCGGATAGCGCATGCGTTCGCGTTACCGGGAGCCTACATGCTTCATATCGCTAATATTGCGCCACCTCGGTTGAGGCTATGGACGCGCGCTTCACGAGAATGGCGCCGTGGTGAGCCCGAGCTTCGGATCCTCGACAGATTATGCCGTCGGAACCAGACTGCAATCGATATAGGTGCGAACTACGGTGTCTATTCTTGGTTCCTGACCAAGTATGCGCGCGATGTCGTCGCCTTCGAACCTCAGCCTAACATGGTAGCTTTTCTGAAGGCTGCGCTTGGTTCGTCGGTTCGGGTCGAGCAGGTCRCACTTTCCGACAGCGATGGCGTTGCAACGATGCGGATCCCCAGTGATCAGCTCATGGA
>NZ_JBFUAY010000168.1:0-10053 GCF_056406015.1 Rhizobium sp. P1_E1
ATATCGTAGTCGTCAGACGTAGCAACGGTCTTGGCATCGGCTTTTATCGCGGATTCGAGGGGAAAAAGCACGTTGGTCCTCCATTATTCCCGGAAAGCCCGCATCAGGCTTTGCGGATCATGCCGTTCTGGATTCAATCGAGATTTCAGGCCGGACGGCCCGAAATCGTCATGACCTCGCGCCGCGGGAGTTTCGGGGTTTGGATTTGGCAGCGGCCGGGGCGGCGGCGGAGCGGGCTCTGACTGCCGAGAGAAAGGAGGCGTAGCTCCAGGTCAGATTCCGGACGCTTTTCTCGTAGCCAACGGTTCCATCGAACTGTTCGCTCAGCTCATAGTGATCGCTGTGATAGACGATGGCGCGCAGCATGCCGTCGGACGAAGCCCGCAAGGCAGCGGACGCGTCGGCGGCGCTGCTGGATGCGCCAAGTCCCAGTTCCGCGAAGAAGGGTTCGGAGAATTGATCGATGGGGATGGCGCCGCTGGCCGCGATGGCATTGGCGAGCCGGTATTGAAACTCGGCGAAGTTGGCGGTGCACAGAGCCCAGGGATGCCCACCGACCACCGGGGCCGCCACATCGCCATCGTAATGGTCGCCTGGATAGCGCCCGAAGAGTGGTCCGAGCCCTTTGGCCGCGTCGGCGCCATTGATCGGGTAATAGTTCGAAGATGAAGGATCGGCCCACTGGCGCCGCAGGATGGCCGCCGTTGCCAGAAGCTTGGTATCGGTCGGCTCGATCCCGCCATAGCAGACCGAAGAGACGATATCGATATTCGCGTCGTAACCGGCTTGCTCCGCGGCGTCCAGAATGCTCACATAGAGCTGCCCGTTCCAGTGGGTGGCCAGCTGGCTTTCCAGCCAGGAGATGGCATCGGCCACCCCGGCAGACACGGCAATACCGATCGTGTTTGTGGAAATTTCCCGGAAAAAGCGCAGCTGTACGGCTCTTGCGAAAAAGGAATAGCCCTCATATTCCTCCCAGAGATTTGTGGTCTTGTTCTGGTAAACTTCGAGAAGATAAGAGAGGTTTGTCTCGACCAATTGTTTGGCGATCGTCTGCGTGGCGCCATCCAGCTGATCGAACAAGGTCAGGATCGCAATCGACTGAATAGCCGGCCCGTCATTCTGCTCCGACCACGGACGAACCTCGCCGGTGATGGTGAAGCAGGCATGGCCAAGTGTGACGGTCGCGGAATTCTTCGCATTCGCCTGGCAGAGTGCGRCGAAGTTCACGTAGTCGACCAGGCTCGGCAAAACCCCGCCCGGAACGGGCAGCAAGCCGGCAAGCGCGATCTCGATGGCCGTAATGGCTCCGTCGCGGACCCAGTTGAAAACATAGTCCTGGTCGACACCCGGCGTGTTCGCGGGATAGGAGGGGGCGGCGATGACGCAGCCGGGGGCCGAAAAGACGCCGGGCGATGCCGGATCCTCGATGACATAGCCATCGCTTGTGATGTTGCGCATCATCAGAAGAGAAAAATAGCGCGACAATGCAACCAGATCGGTCTGCGCGAAGGCAGGCTGCGGTTTGACTGCAGGCGCAGTGGCGCCGATATGGGCCGGGTTCGCCCCTGTCATTGACTGACTCCAAAGCGCAACTGTCATTGACTGACTCCAAAATCGGTTGAGACTTGCTGGGACCAGATCGAGGAAATATTCCGGATCCGGATGGGAGAAATATTGCGGCCTTGCGCACAGCGTATTGATAGGTTCACGTCAAAAGCCGACGCCAACGACCCTTCTGCGTTGAGAGTGAAAACAAGGTCTCTGCGGCGGCGAGGGCAGGGCGGGCTGGCCGCCCTGTTGTGCCGCCGTTGAAGCTTTAACTAGAAAGATCGTCGACGATCTGCTTTTTAGCAACCTAAACGTGTTGACCTCAGGTCAAAAAATCTCACAGAATTGCGCTTGGCGTTACGGGTGCTCAGGAGGGATGGATTCGACCAGCCCAGCGAGATTGGACCGTGTTGCCGCAGACCGGTTGCGCAACGCCAGAACCATTTGCAATTCCGTGGCGGAGATCGCGCTGTTCCTATGCCAGTCCATGGTGCCCCGCCCGAGCAGCAGCCAGTCGAGGGAGACATCCAGCAGGTCGGCGAGCGCGCAGGCGCTTTCCAGCGAGGTATGGCCACCATTCTGCCAGCGGGAGACGGCGGCGACGGACACGTCTAGTTCGGCCGCCAGGGCGTGAACTTTCCGGAATTTGCCCCGGGATATCGCCTCTCGAATACGTTTGCCGCGTGCCATGTCGTGGGTCATCAAGAATCCTCCCGTTGGTTGCGTTAAAATTGGCAATTACCAAGAGCTTTCGATCGACGAACATCAGAAACTTCTTATGAAAGGGGAAGGCAAAGCGAAGCACCGGTCAACCTGGTGAAATATCCAGATTGCGCCCGGTCGACCTCCTGTTGTGAAACGTCAGCACATCAGGAGGGACGGATATGTTGCGGATACTCACCAAAGACATGCTCGAGACCGATCGACGTGCTTTCGATGAAATGTTCCGGGCACGCGCCGCCGTTTTTCGCGATCGGCTAGGATGGCAGGTCGATGTCCGGGACCAGTGGGAAAGGGACCGATACGACGAGGCGGAAGATCCCGTCTATCTCGTCACGCAACGACCTTCCGGCACGCTGACGGGTTCGCTGCGCCTGCTGCCGACCACAGGAGCGACGATGCTCAAAAGCGAGTTCCGGCATTTCTTCGATCAGCCTATCGACGTCGATAGCCCGACGACCTGGGAATGTACCCGCTTTTGCATTCATCCGCTCGCCGGACAGATAGACCAATCGCGCACGGTCGCCACCGAACTGCTCTCAGGGCTTTGCGATCTTGCGTTCGACACGGGTATCGAAAGCATCGTCGGCGTCTATGATGTCGCAATGGTCGGGGTGTACCGCAGGATCGGCTGGAGGCCGACGCCGCTTGCCCGATCCCGGCCCGAGATCGGCAAGCTGTATGTCGGACTATGGGACGTGACGGCGGACAATTGTCGGACACTTCGGGCCAACCTGTCTCGACTTCTGGAGCAAGCCTCTCCCAATCCTGCCAGAGCTCTCGCCGATAGCGGCATGCGGTAAGCGTCGTCGCTGTTCTGCCGCCCAGCAGTGGGATAGGTCTCGCCAGCTCTTTAACCTGTTCTTCACATCGCGCCATGGTTGCCATAAAATATGCTGTTCTCGGCAACCGCGAAATGTTACCACTGCGAGCAGTCAGGAAAACACGCAACCACGAGTCCATCTCATGCTGAGCAGTTCTCGTTTTTTCTACAGTTTGGACCGAATTTCCGCATCGCCGACATTGCGGGATCTCGAAACGACGCTGGATGAAGTCCGCCACATCTATGCGATATCGCACATGGTTCTGCATGTGACCCGCTCCTCGGGGGCGACGGCCAGCAATCCATTGCTGATGTTGACCTACCCGCCCGAGTGGGTGAAGCAATATCTTGAGCGGGACTACTTCAGCATCGATCCCGTCGTGCGCCTCGGCCGGCGCGGCTTCCTGCCCGTGGAATGGTCTGCGTCTAAATGGGATTCAGGCCAGGCATATGGCTTCTTCAAGGAGGCTATGGCCTTCGGTGTCGGCCGGCAAGGCGTTACCCTGCCGGTGCGCGGACCTCACGGAGAGCGATCACTGTTTACGGTGACCTCCAATCACCCGGACGCCTACTGGCGACAGTTCCGCATGGACAGCATGCGCGACCTCCAGTTTCTCGCCCACCATCTTCACGACAGGGCAATGGTTCTGTCGGGGATGAGAAAAATAACCGATTTTCCGCAATTGTCGCGCCGCGAACTGCAATGTCTTGAGATGACGGCCAATGGCTTGCTCGCGAAGCAGATTTGCGCCCGCCTGTCCATTTCGGTAAGCGCGGTGCAGCTCTATCTCGCCTCGGCGCGGCGGAAGCTGACCGTCGCCACGACGAGCGAAGCGGTCGCCAAGGCCACGGCGCTCGAACTGATATAGGCTTGAAGATCGCGGTTCAGCGCCGGCCCCTCGTGCGCGTCGCCAGAACATTGCGGATCGAGAAGCTGGAATGGATCCTGAGGACGCCGGGCAAGGTCGAAAGGATCTCTTTGTGGATCCGCTCGAACTCGCCCGCATTGGCAACCTCCACCCGCAACAGATAGTCCGAGCCACCCGTCATTAGAAAACATTCCCGGATCTCGGGATGCCGGCGAACCGCCGCCTCGAGGCGATCAAGATAGTCCTCCGTCTGGCGCTCTAGGGTGATGTTGATGATCACGGCGATCATCTCATCTGCATTGCCGGTGTCGACCAGCACCGTATAGCCGCGGATCACGCCTGATTTTTCCATGATCTTGATGCGCCTGAGGCAGGCCGAGGGAGAGAGGCCGATCTCGGCGGCGAGCTTGGCGTTGCTCATGCGCGCATCGAGGCGCAGCAGTCTCAGGATATTGCGATCGATCGCGTCGAGAGCGGGCATGAGAGATTGTTCCAAAGTTTCGTTGATGATGCGGTTAATAAGCAAATCAAGCAATAATCGACTACTGAATGATAGGCAATTTCGCTCATTATTTCATAAACTCCTTGAAATCGAAAAGGGGTGGACATGGATAGCGATATTTTGGCTTCCCGCACACGCATCGCTACGACCGCGCAGGGAGCCACGGGCTATCTGACGATCGATCTTGCCGCCCTCGGCCGCAACTATCGCAAGCTGGTATCGATGCTGGGGCCGGTCCGTGCGGGCGCCGTCGTCAAGGCCGATGCCTATGGCCTCGGCGCCGAGCGGGTCGCGAGAACGCTCTACGGCGAAGGTTGCAGGCATTTCTTCGTCGCCCAGTTTGTCGAGGCCGTGAGGCTCCGGCCGGCTCTTGCGCAGGACGCTCAGGTTTTCGTGCTGAATGGCTTGCAGCCGGGCAACGAGATCGCCTGCGCCGAGATGGGCATCGTCCCGGTTCTCAATTCGCTGGCGCAGTGGCGGCAATGGTCGGCGGCTGCGCGCATTCTGAAGCGCTGCCTGCCTGCTGTCCTGCAGTTCGACACCGGCATGTCGCGGCTCGGTTTTCCCAGGGAAGAGCGAGCAGAGCTGGCCGCGGCCCTTCGCGATGGCACCAATGTCGAAATCCTGTTCATCATGAGTCATCTGGCGTCGGCCGATGACATGGATAGCGAGCAGAACGGCGAGCAGTTTGCCGAGATGTCCCGTATTGCCGATGAATTTCCGGGCTTCGACATTTCCTTCGCCAATTCCGGCGGCGTTTTCCTGGGCGAGGCCTATTACGGCGTGCTCGCCCGCCCCGGCATCGCGCTTTATGGCGGCGCTCCGAACGCCGGCGAGAAGAACCCGATGGAGCCGGTCGTCAGCCTTGATGTCGCCGTCGTGCAGACGCGCAGCGTGCCGGCGGGTGCTAAGGTCGGCTATGGCGGCGCGCATGTCACGCAACGCGAAACGCGTCTCGCCACCATTGCCGCCGGCTATGCCGATGGGTTGCCGCGGAGCCTCAGCGACTGCGGCGCCGTTTATTTCAAGGGCATTCGCCTGCCGATCGTCGGCCGCGTGTCGATGGACAGCGCGACCGTCGACATATCAGCGCTGCCCGAAGGCGCTCTGACCTTCGGTAGCCTTGTCGAAGTGCTAGGCCGCCATCAGACGCTCGAGGACATTGCCCGCGACGCCGGCACCATTTCTTACGAAATCCTAACCGGCCTGGGCGATCGTTATCACAGGCAATATCGCTGAGAGCCGGCGGCTCCATCATTGGGAACATCATGAAGGTCATCGTTCTAGGAGCCGGCATCGTCGGCGTCACATCCGCTTATCAATTGGCCAAGGCCGGCCATGACGTCACCGTCGTTGACCGGCAGTCGGGTCCGGCGCTGGAGACGAGCTTTGCCAATGCCGGGGAAGTCTCCTTCGGCTATTGCTCGCCATGGGCAGCGCCCGGCATTCCTATGAAGGCCATGAAGTGGCTGTTCATGAAGCATGCGCCGCTCATCCTGCGCCCGAAGTTAGACATGGCTATGCTCTCCTGGATGGCAAGGATGCTGTCGAACTGCACCTCCGAGCGCTATGCGATCAACAAAAGCCGCATGCTGCGCCTTGCCGATTACAGCCGCATCGCGCTCGCCGAACTTCGCGCGGAGACCGGCATCGCCTATGACGAACGCATGCAGGGAACCCTGCAGCTGTTCCGCACGCAGCAGCAGCTCGAGGCCTCGGCAAAGGATGTCAAGGCGCTGGCTGCCGACGGCATTCCCTATGAGGTGCTGGACCGGGACGGCTGTGTCCGCTTCGAACCGGCGCTCAGGCACGTGCGCGACAAGATTGTCGGCGGTCTGCTGACGCCGAAGGACGAAACCGGCGATTGCTTCAAGTTCACCAATGCGCTGGCTGCCAAGGCCGAGGCGCTCGGCGTCCGCTTCGCTTACGGAACGACGATCAAGGCGCTGGATGTCGAAGCCGGCCGGGTGCGTGGGGTCATCACCGATCGTGAGCGGATGAGCGCGGAGGCGGTGGTGATCGCGCTCGGCAGCTATTCGCCGCTGCTGCTCAAGCCGCTCGGCATCCGGCTGCCGGTCTATCCTGTCAAGGGCTATTCGCTCACCATCCCGATCACCGATGCGTCGCGCGCGCCGGAATCGACCGTCATGGATGAGACCTACAAGATCGCGATCACCCGGCTCGGCGACCGCATCCGCGTCGGCGGCATGGCTGAAATATCAGGCTATACCAATGATCTCGGCTTGGCCCGCCGCAGCACGCTGGAACATTCAGTTACCGATCTCTTCCCCGGTGGCGATATTTCCAAGGCCTCCTTCTGGTCCGGCCTGCGGCCAATGACGCCTGATGGCACGCCGGTCATCGGCCCGACAAAAGTCGCCGGCCTCTTTCTCAATACTGGCCACGGCACACTTGGCTGGACCATGAGCACCGGTTCGGCGCGGCTCATCGGCGACCTCGTCAGCGGCCGCCAGCCGGAAATCGACGCGAGGGATCTCGCAATCAGCCGCTACGGCTGAAACCGCCCGGGTAACGCAAAACAAGATGAGCATGATTGCGCAAATCCATTATCACTTGTGAACATCGTCTTTAGAGGTCCCGTATGTCGGTTAATTCTCATATCCAGAACAATGGCGGCCTCACCCGACAGCTGGCGGCGCAGAACATGTCGTTTCGGGAAACGGCGCACAGCGGAACAGACCCGGACGAGCTCTCGGAGATATTGTCGACACCAAACTCCCCGATCAAGGTTTCGGCGGAAGGCAATATGCCCATTGCATTCCACTGCAATTTCATCTCCGTCGGAGAGGTAGCAGTTGCCGACTGCACCTATGAAGGCACGGTTCTCGTCAGGCGGGAGGCGCCCTGCGACAGGATGATCGTTTTTCTGCCGATGGAGGGAAACGCATGCTTCGACGGCATGAGGGAGCAAATATATTCGGTTCCCGCTCGTGGCACGATCCTTGAAGCAGGTCGTGCCACAGGTGCTCGCCTGTTTGGCCCCCGCCGTCATTTCGGCCTGTTCATCGATCAGGCAAAGATCATCAGCCACCTCACGCAGATGTTCGAGCGAACGATCAGCGGCGATATCGATTTTCATCCTCACATCGATCTGACGGCCGGCCCGGGGCTTGTATTGCAGCAGCTTGTCTCGAGCCTCCATCGCGGCCTTAGCGGCAACGGGCCGCTGCAACGGTCGCCGCTGGCCGTCGGCTCGCTCTTCGACGCGGCGGTCTACCTGCTTCTGGAAAGCTGCCCCAATCGCTATTCGAACCAGCTTGCGCTCCCTGCTCCGGCACCAGCCCCACGCCATGTGAAATGGGCGATCGACTTCATGCAGGAACACATCGCCGAGCCGATTTCGCTCAACGATATCGCGATGGCCGCCAAGGTAAGCGTTCGCACTCTGCAACAGGGTTTTCGGCAGTTCAGGGATACGACTCCGATGGCCTACCTGCATGAACTTCGCATGGCCGCGGCCCATCGCGATTTGCTCGCGTCTGATGCGAAGCAAGGCATTGCCGACGTCGCGCTCAGATGGGGATTTACGCATCTGGGGCGGTTTGCTGCCGAATACAGGAAGCGTTTCGGCCAACTACCGTCACAGACCTTGAAGCGCTGAGCTCCGTCTCGGTGTGCCGGATGGTTCCGTCGACGATGGACCAGGCGTCCGATCGCCGACGGGAGCGGCACGCGGGATGCGGATCTATGCCGCGCGCTTCAGGGCATCGCCAAGTGTCGAAACAATTCTGTCGATCTGGGTTTTCTCGATAATGAGCGGCGGGGAAAGGGCGATAATGTCGCCGGTCACCCGGATCAGCAGGCCCTTGTTGAAGCAGTCGACGAAGATTTCGTAGGCGCGGGTTCCCGGCGCGCCGTCACGAGGAGCCAGTTCGACTGCGCCGACCAGTCCGAGATTACGGATGTCGACGACGTGAGGGAGGCCTTTCAGCGAATGGAGGGCCTCTTGCCAATACTCGGCCAAATCGGCTGCGCGGGTCAGCAGGCCTTCCTCCTCGTAGATCTCCAGAGTAGCGAGCCCGGCCGCGCAGGCGACCGGATGGCCGGAATAGGTGTAGCCATGGAAGAGTTCGATCGCATTATCAGGTCCGACCATCAGGCCGTCATAGACCTTGCGGCTGGCAAAGACCGCGCCCATCGGGATCGTGCCGTTGGTGATGCCCTTTGCCGTGGTGATCAGGTCGGGCACGACGCCGAAGTAGTCGGTTGCGAAAGGCGTGCCGAGACGCCCGAAGCCGGTGATGACCTCGTCGAAGATCAGCAGGATTCCGTGCTTGTCGGCGGTTGCGCGCAGCTTCTCCAGATAGCCCTTCGGAGGCAGAACGACGCCTGCCGATCCCGACATCGGCTCGACGATGACGGCCGCGATGGTTTCGGCGCCGTGCAACTGCACCAGGCGCTCGAGATCGTCCGCCAGTTCCACGCCGTGAGCGGGAAGGCCCTTTGAAAATGCATTGCGCCCGATGTCGAGCGTATGGCGCATATGGTCGGCCGGTATTTGCGGGAAGACCCGCCGGTTGTTGACGAGACCGCCAACGGAAATGCCGCCGAACCCGACGCCATGATATCCCTTCTCACGCCCGATGATCCGCGTGCGGGTGCCCTGGCCGATCGCCCGCTGATAGGCGATGGCAATCTTGAGCGCCGTATCGACCGATTCCGAGCCTGAGCCGGTGAAGAAGATCCTGTCGAGCTTGGCTTGCGGGCCGCCCGGCGCGTTCGCAGCCAGCTTCGAGGCAAAGTCGAAGGCGATCGGATGCCCCATCTGGAAGGTCGGTGCATAATCCAGCGTTGCAAGCTGTCGTTCGACGGCTTGGGAAATCTTCTTGCGGCCGTGGCCGGCATTGCAGCACCAGAGCCCGGCCGTGCCGTCAAGCACCTGATTTCCATCGATGTCGGTGTAGTACATTCCCTCGGCTGCTGCGAGAAGCCGCGGTGTGGCCTTGAATTGCCGGTTCGCAGTGAACGGCATCCAGAAATTTTCAAGTACGGGTGCGTTCGTTTTGCTGAGCTGGTCCATCCTGGCCTCCTTTGGGGTGGCGCCGAGAATGGCAATTTCTCCCTTTCAAACAAGTCCTTTTCTTTGTCGGCGCAAACTGTTGAAATTCAAAGGATGTAAAGATATAATTTTGGATATTCTGGACAACACAAACGAACCGCATCATGTCAGTCGATATCGGCAACCGTCTTCGCCATCTCCGCATCGCCCATAAGCTTTCCCAGCGTGAGCTCGCCAAGCGCACCGGAGTGCCCAATTCGACGATCTCGCTGATCGAATCGAACGCCTCCAATCCCTCGGTCGGAGCCCTGAAGCGAATTCTGGACGGCATCCCCATCGGTCTGGCGGAATTCTTCGCCTTCGAGCCCGAGCGTCCAAGGAAGGCCTTCTATGCCGCCGAGGAGCTGGTGGAGATCGGCAAGGGCGCAATCTCCTACAGGCAGGTTGGGGAAAACCTGTTCGGACGCAGCTTGCAAATCCTCAAGGAATGTTACCAGCCGGGCGCCGACACTGGAAAGGTTCCCCTTGTTCACGAGGGCGAAGAAGGCGGGATCGTGCTCTCGGGAAG
>NZ_JBFUAY010000169.1:0-10028 GCF_056406015.1 Rhizobium sp. P1_E1
CAAGCGGCACCTCCTCACCGGAGGCGACATTGCCCCAATCGGCAAAATAGACATGGACCGGGCGGGAAATGTTTTTGACGGTCTTGGCGCCCTGGTCCGCGAAATCGAGGCCGAGCTTGTTTCCGACTTCGTGGCGCACAGCCGCCGAACAGGCAATGCCGCCAGGATCTGCAAGGGCTTGTAGCCGGACCGCCACATTAATGCCGTCCCCATGAAAGTCATCCGCATCGAAGACGATGTCACCCAGATTCAAGCCTATTCGAAACGCAAAGTGCCTGTCCGCTGGAATCCCCATGTTGCGCTCCAGCATGCCGCGCTGGATTTCGACTGCGCATCGTGCAGCACTGAGCACGCTGCCGAACTCGACCAGGAAGCCGTCGCCCATCACCTTGATTATACGCCCGCCGTGGGTCGCGACAGCGGGATCGAAGAGCTCGCGGCGATGCTGACGAAGGGCGTTAAGCGTCTCCTCTTCGTTGGCTTCCAGGAGACGGCTGTAGCCTACCACATCGGCGGCCAGGATAGCCGCCAATCGGCGCTCGACAAGCTCTGCACACATGCCCGTCTCCCCAACGTGCTGGTGGCAATATTACTCAATTCTAGAAGTTAGCCGATCATGTTGCCGGATGATTGTATTACTGACAACTAAAATATCCCTCTGTCGCCAAACCAACAGTTTACGCTGAACACTGTAGGGCTGTAATGGCGTCGACCGACAAGAGATCGAAGTACCGAGGATCAAGCGGCGGGTTTTGATTGATGTCGAGGGTAATCCCCTCGCCGCGGCCGGCTCCGTCAGTTCTTCGGAGCAGCGATGCTCTCCCGCAAGATCAGGCTGCTGCGGATGACGGTACGAACCGTCGCCGTATTCTGCCTCTGGCCAATGGCGTCGAAGAGGAGATCCACCGCCGCACGCCCCATCTCTTCCACCGGCTGCTTGATCGTCGAGAGCGGCGGAGAGCAGAATTCGCAGACGGGGGAGCCGTCGAAGGAGACGACGGACACATCACCGGGAATACCTAGGCCCGTCCGTTGGATACGGCTGACAAAAGAAATGGCCATGTCATCGCTGGTCGCGATGACGGCTGTTGGTTTCTCGGTCAACTCGGCGAAATCATCCGCCGCCTGGACACCAATGTCGAAGCCGTGCTGATAATCGAGATGACCACCCGAGCGATGCACCGAATCCTCGGACAATCCTGCCGCCTCGAGCGCCTCGAGCACGCCGCCGTAACGCTCGACATCGTGATAATTGCCTTCAGGCCCTGCAAGATAGAAGAACCGTCGATGACCCAGTCGGATCAGTTCGGCCGTGACGTCGCGCACGGCTTCGCGGTCGTTCGTAACGACGCTCTGCAGGCCGGCATCGCTCATGTCGAGCAGCATCGACACGATCGGCAGGCCGGAGTTGGCCAGCGAGCGTCCGTCAACCTCCGGAAGCTTCGACGACAGGATGATGGCTCCGCGCACGCTGCCGCCGAAGGCGAGGTCGAGAATGTGCCGTTCGGAAATCTCGTCGCGGTCGAGGTTGGCGATCATCAGGTTGTAGCCGCCCTGGATCAGCGATTTATTGATACTCTGCAGCACCTGCGGAATGACCTGGGAAGCGCCATAGTAGAGCGATCCCGGCAGAATGATCATGATGATATTGGATTTGCCGACCCTGAGACCGCGCGCCATCGCGTTCGGGGTGTAGCCCAGTTGCCTGGCTGCGGCATTGATCTTGGCGCGCGTCTTTTCGTTGACCCGTCCGGGATTGGCGAGCGCCCGGCTCACTGTCGATATCGCAACGCCGGCGAGCCGCGCGACATCGGCCATCAACGCGCCTGATTGATCCTCCCCGACTACATCCTTGTTTTTGTTCACGGTTCTTTCTTTCTCTCGGATGCTTTTGTTTGCAACTCTAAGACAAGTGGCAGCTTATAGCAAACGTTTGCCAAAAACCGCTTGCGTAAAAAAACAGCTTGGCTATTATCTAATCATGGCAAACGATTGCCATAAGCTAATGCATTGAAAATTCTACGACTTATGAATGCGGAAACGCCCTTCCGCAAACGGATAGGTCATGCCTTGAAAAAGGGAGTGATTATGGCTGCTGACGACAGGCTGCGCTTCGGCGTCGATCTCGTGACATTCTTCCATCCCGGCTTTTGGGACGTCGATAGCCATGACGCGATCGTCGACTATGCACGCGCCGCGCCGCGCGCCTTCTGGGACAAGATCCTCGACGGCGTCCAGGCCTCCGGCGTTACCGGCGTCGAGCTGACCTTCTCTCCCTTCAACTGGCAGGACGCGATCAAGACCTACGGTTCCGTCGATGCCTTCGCGGCCGAGCTGGCAAGACGCGGTCTGACGCTGTGCAGCGGCTTCTTCGCGGAACTTGAGGCGGCCGGCGACTTCGCCGAGCCCGAGGCCCAGCGCGCGCTGATCGACAAGGCGGAACGATATGCCGACTTCCTGAAAGCCTGCGGCAGCGACATCATGGTGATCGGCGCGCCCTTACGCCAGACGCTCGGCGCCCAGCCGGTGCAGTTCCATGATTTCGATCGCGCCAAGGTGATCGCCGATTTTCTGAACCGGCTCGGCGCGACCCTCTATGCCAGGGGCGTACGGCTGGCGCTGCACACCGAGGCGCACTCGATCTTTGCCGCCGCGCGCGACGTTGATCTGATGATGCTTTTGACCGACCCAGCCTATGTGCACATGTGCCCGGATACCGCCCACATCATCGTGGCCGGCTCCGATCCCGTCCAACTGGTCGATCGCCATCACGAGCGCATGATCATCGCCCACTGGAAGGATGCGCGCGGCCCGATGCCCGCCGACACCCCGATCGACAAGCACATCCATGAACGCCACCAGCCCTATTTCTGCAGCTTCGGCCTCGGACGGGTCGACTGGCCGGCCTGGATCCGGCTGCTGCGCGACCGGGCCTATGAAGGCTGGGCGATCCTCGAACTCGATGCCGCGCCGGATCCCGTCCGCGACATCGCCAACGGGCTCACCCTCGTCCGGCAGGGGCTCCTGCCGATCTATCGCTGACAGTCATCCCAAAAACAACGAACGCCCCGCAAAGAGGGCATTTTCAAGAGGTGGAACAATGAAGACCATGATGAAGCTTTTTCTTGCCGGCGTGGCATTCGCCGGCCTGTCTGCCTCGGCCCATGCCGAGGACAAGCCGACGATCGAGATCATGTCGTCCTGGACGTCTGGCGGCGAAGCAGCCGCCCTCAACGTCATCAAGACCGAGTTCGAAAAGCGCGGCGGCGTCTGGAAGGATTCCTCGATCGCCGGCTTCGGTGCGGCCGATGCCGCCTTCCAGAACCGTATCGTCGCGGGTGACGCGCCCGGGGCCAAGCAGGGCGTCATCGGCCTCGCTGCCGCTGATTTCATCAACCAGGGCCTGTTCAATCCGATCGACGACGTCGCCACCGCCGGCAAATGGGCTGACGCCCTGCCGAAATCGATCCACGATCTCATCTCCTATAACGGCAAGGTCTATCTTGCGCCGACCGGCGCCCATGGTGAAAGCTGGCTCTTCTATTCGAAGGAAGCCTTCGAGAAGGCCGGCATTGCGCAGGAGCCCAAGACCTGGGACGAGCTCTTTGCCGATCTCGACAAGCTGAAGGCTGCCGGCCTGGTTCCGGTCGCCTGGGGTGGCCAGCCCTGGCAGCAAACCAAGGTCTTCAACATGATCCTGCTCTCGCAGGTCGGGATCGACGGCTTCCTGAAGATCTATGTCGATAAGGACAAGAGCCCGGCATCCGTCGAAGGCGTGAAGAAGTCCCTTGAAATCCTCGGTAAGCTGCGCGGCTATGTCGATGCCGGTGCAGCCGGGCGCAACTGGAACGACGCGACAGCCATGCTGATCACCGCCAAGGCCGGCGTGCAGTTCATGGGCGACTGGGCCAAGGGCGAATTCACCGTTGCCGGCAAGGAGCCGGGCAAGGATTATGGCTGCATGATCGTGCCGGAGTCGAAGGGCATGGTCTACATCGCCGACTCCCTCTGGTTCCCCAAGACCGGCAAGGCCGAGACTGAGAAGGCGCAGAAACTTCTCGCCGAAGTCGTCATGGATCCGGCCGTTCAGGTCGAATTTGCCCTGAAGAAGGGCTCGGTGCCGATGCGCGCCGACGTCGATAAGTCGAAGCTGGACGCCTGCGCGCAGAAGGGTGTCGAGCTGATGAGCGCCGGTGCAATCGTGCCGGACCAGGCGATCGTGCTGACGCCCCAGCAGGTCGGCGCGCTCGACGACTTCGTCGACGAATACTGGAGCGGCGGCTCGAACGATGCAGGCGCCGCAGCCGAAAACTTCTTCGCCGTCTTCGAGTAGGATAGTACCCGTGGCTGCCGGCTGCCGCCTCACGCGGCGGCCCGAGCCCTGCTTTCCACTCCGTCAACGAGCTGGCCGATGTCCATCAAACGCAAGCCCAATCTTTCCGCGACCATCGCCCTGCTGCCGACATGGTTCGTCGCGGTCGTGGTCTTCATCGGCACCATGGCTTGGTCGATCCGCCTGTCCTTCACCAATTCGACGCTTTTTCCGTCCTCGACCTATGTCGGCTTGGCGCAGTATTCGAAGCTCTTCTCTTCCGCCAAGTGGCTAGCCTCACTGCAAAACGTGTTGATATTCGGCGTCCTATACGTCGCAGGCTGTTTGCTGCTCGGCTTCTTTCTCGCTGCGGCGCTGGATCGTAAGATCCGCTTCGAAAGCGCCTTCAGGACCATATTCCTCTATCCCTACGCCATGTCCTTCGTGGTGACCGGGCTGATCTGGCAATGGATGCTCAATCCGACGCTCGGCATCCAGGCGAGCGTGCGTTCGCTCGGCTGGGAAAGCTTCGTCCTCGACTGGGTGGTCAATCGCGACATGGCGATCTATGCGCTGGTGCTTGCCGGCGTATGGCAGGGCGCGGGGCTCGTCATGGTCATTGCGCTCGCCGGCATGCGCGGCATCGAGGCCGAGCAATGGAAGGCGGCGCGGATCGACGGCATTCCCATCTGGCGGATCTATGTCTCGATCATCCTGCCGCAGCTCGGGCCGGCGCTGGCCGCGGCCGGCATGCTGCTCGCCATGGGCGTGATCAAGACCTATGACATCGTCGTCGCCATGACCAATGGCGGCCCCGGCAATGCGACGGAGGTGCCGGCGAAATTTATCATGGACAATCTGTTCGGGCGCCAGAATCTCGGCCTCGCCACAGCAGGCGCGACAGTGCTTGTCCTCGGCGTGATCATCGCAGTCGCCCCGTTCCGCTACATCATGCACATGCGCGACAAAGCAAAGGGAGCCGCGTGATGGCCCGCCCTCATCCAAACGGTCCGAAGCCGGCACAGATCACCGCCGGGCGCATCGGCCTCTATGCCTTCCTTGTCATCGCGGCACTTTTCTTCCTTTTGCCGCTCTACACCATGGTCGTCACCTCGCTGAAGTCCATGGACGAAATCCGGCTCGGGCAGATCTTTGCGCTGCCGGCCACGCTCGATTTCTCTGCCTGGGCTACCGCCTGGTCGGGCGCCTGCATGGGAACCGTCTGCGTCGGCATTCGTAGCGGCTTCTGGAATTCGGTGGCGATCACCCTTCCCTCGGTCGCGCTCTCGGTCTTCATCGGCGCCGTCAATGGCTATGCGCTGTCGCTTTGGCGGCCGCGCGGGGCAAACCTGCTCTTCGGCCTGCTGATGGCCGGTGGCCTGATCCCCTACCAGATCTTCCTCTATCCGATGGTCCGGGCGATGGCGAATATCGATCTCTACAATTCGCTGGCCGGCATCATTCTCGTGCATGTCATCTTCGGGCTGCCGCTGGTGACGCTACTCTTCCGCAACTATTTCGTCAGCGTGCCAGAGGAGCTTTGCAAGGCGGCACGCGTCGACGGCGCGGGCTTCTGGCGCATCTTTTTCGAGATCATGCTGCCGATTGCCGTGCCGATGGTCGTCGTGGTCTCCATGCTGCAATTCACCGGCATCTGGAACGACTTCCTGCTCGGTCTCGTCTTTGCCGGGCGCGACAACCTGCCGATGACCGTGCAGCTCAACAATATCGTCAACACCACGATGGGCGAGCGAACTTACAACGTGAACATGGCGGCGACGATCCTCACCGCCATCGTTCCGCTCGCCATCTATTTCCTGTCCGGCCGCTGGTTCGTGCGCGGCATCGCGGCCGGCGCAGTCAAGGGGTAACGCTTCCATGCAATCTGCCGTCTCCGTCAAGGACCTGAAGATCGCCTATGGTGACCATACGGTGATCGAGAAGATGTCGATCGACATCGCGCCGCGAGAGTTCCTGGTGCTGCTCGGCCCTTCCGGCTGCGGCAAGTCCACGCTTCTGAACGCCATTGCCGGCCTCCAGGACATTACATCAGGCGAGGTCTGGATCTCGGRCAAGAATGTCAGCTGGGAGGAGCCGAAGGACCGCGGCATCGGCATGGTCTTCCAATCCTACGCGCTCTATCCCCGCATGTCGGTCCGCAAGAACCTCTCCTTTGGACTTCGCGTCGCCCGTCTGCCGAAGGCCGAGATCGAGGCCCGTGTCGCTCGCACCGCCGCCCTTCTCCAGCTCGACAAGCTGCTCAACCGGCGCCCTGCCGAGCTATCGGGCGGCCAGCGCCAACGCGTCGCCATCGGCCGGGCGCTGGTGCGCGAAGTCGATGTCTTCCTGTTCGACGAACCGCTGTCGAACCTCGATGCCAAACTGCGCAACGAATTGCGCGTCGAGATCAAGAAGCTGCACCAGCGCCTCGGCAATACGATGATCTACGTGACCCACGACCAAGTCGAGGCCCTGACGCTTGCCGACCGCATCRCCATCATGCGCGACGGTGTGATCCAGCAGCTCGCCTCGCCGGCCGAGATCTACCGCCGCCCGGCCAATCTCTTCGTTGCCGGTTTCATTGGCGCTCCGGCCATGAATTTCATCGAGGGCCGGATCGAGCGCGGCGACGGGGCGCCCATCTTTCTGGGCAACGGGCTGACCATCGATCTCTCCGGCTATTCCTTTGGTGCGGCCGCGGCGGAAGGACCTGCTACACTCGGCTTTCGCCCGGAACACCTTGTGCTCGATGGGGCGGCGAGCGGCCTGCCCACCATTCCGGGCCGCGTTGCCGTCGTCGAGCCGATGGGTTCGGACGCCGTTGTCTGGTTCGACTGGGCGGACCAAAGCCTCTCGCTCCGGCTGATGGGCGACGTGACCCTTGAGCCCGGTGACGCCATGGCTCCCGGGCTCGATATCGACAAGGCGTCCCTCTTCGGCGCTGACGGATCGCGGCTGTGACGCACCATCCCTTTGTTTTCCCGCAATTCCGGGCGCGTTTCGCGCCGTTTTGAGGATTGCTCCAGGACAGGATTTGAAACGACATGTCTGAGATCGTCTATGATGCGCTGGTGGTCGGCTCCGGCGCGGCGGGTTCCTTCGCGGTAAAAGAACTGACGGCACAGGGGCTGTCGGTGCTGCTGCTCGAGGCCGGTCCCGCCGTCGGGCCGAAGGATTTCGATCCCGCGCGCAAGAAGGCGCCGGCAAGCAGCATCAATATCTGGGAGCGCGCGCGGGCCACCCTCAAGGGCCAGCCGATCCAGGCCCGCGCGGCGTTTTTTACCGAGCGCTTCAGCCACTTCTTCGTCAATGACCGCAAGAACCCCTATACGACGCCGAAGGGCGAGCCCTTCCTCTGGATCCGCGGCCGCCAGGGCGGCGGGCGTCTCCACAGTTTCGGCCGGGTGCTGCTGCGCTGGACCGACGATGATTTCAAGATCCGCTCGCGCGCCGGAAAGGGTGTGGACTGGCCGGTCTCCTATGAAGAACTGGTGCCTTTCTACGACGAGGTGGAGACTTATCTCGGCCTCTACGGCAATAGGGATAACGCGCCCACCTTGCCGGACGGCGTCTATGCGAAGCCGGCAAGCCTGACGCCCGCCGAACAGATCTTCAAGCAGGCGGTCGAAAGCCGCTGGCCGGAAAGGCACGTCGTCTCCTGGCGTTACATCGCGCCGGACGCCGACCGCATGCCGCGACCGCTGCGAGACGCTCAGGCCACCGGCCAACTGACCGTCCGCTACGACGCCGTCGTTCGCCGCATCACCACGGACGAGAAGACCGGCCGCGCCACCGGGGCGGAGTTCATCGATCGCAATACGGGCGAGGTATCGACCGCGCGCGCCGCGACGGTGGTGCTTTCGGCCTCGCCGATCGAGAGCGTACGGCTGCTCTTGAATTCGGCGTCGGCGAAACATCCTGATGGGCTCGGCAACAGCTCGGGCGCCCTCGGCCGCTATTTCATGGATCAGCTTCCGTGCCTTGCCTTCGGGTCCTTTTCGAAGGCGAAGGGTTGGGCGGTCRACGAGTCCGCGCCGACCGACCCGTTCTACAATCCGTCGGGCGGGATCTTCATTCCCCGCTTCGGCGAGGGCGACGTCGCCCGCGGCGATTTCGACTACCAGGGAAGCGTCGGCCGCGCGCCGGTCTCCGGAGAAAGCGATGCACGTCTCGCCTTCTTCGGTTTCGGCCGCATGCTGCCCTATGCAGATAATCGCATCACGCTCGACGTCAGGCGTAGGGATGCCTGGAACATTCCTGTGCCGCATATCCGCTGCGTCATGCGACAGGAGGAACAGGCGCTGCTCAGAAGGCAGGAGGAAACGCTGATCGCGATGATCAAGGAGGTCGGCGGCGACCTCGAATTCATCGGCTCGCCCACCGGCCTCAAGGAGATGGGCAAGGGCGCCTTTCCCGAAGCCGATGCCTTCAGCCGCTTCATGTTCCGCAAATGGTTCCGCAACACCATGTGCATGGGCGCGGCAATCCATGAGACGGGCGGCGCGCGCATGGGCGAAACCCCGGAGGCTTCGGTGCTCAACCCCTACAACCAGGTCTGGGATGTCCCGAACCTCATCGTCACCGACGCCAGCGCCTTCCCCGGCAGCGGCATCGCCGGCACGACGCTCACCGTCATGGCCTTGACGATCCGCGCCTGCCGGAATCTTGTCGACCAGTACCGGACGGGACAGCTATAGGCGCGCCTCGGCGGCTGAAGCGCATTCGACGCCGGCAATCATCGGCTTAAGAGATCGGGACGTTGCTGTTCCGGCTTTGGCTTAGCCGAACCGTCACACAAACTTCGCAGTGACATGCTCCTGTCAGAAAACGCAGGAAGGAAAAGCCCATGTCTCAAACACATCAGGACCAGCTCAGCCGTATTAAGGCCGAGATCGCCGACAGCTTCGATGAAGAGCTGGAAATGCAGATGGAGGAAGACCGGCTGGACGATCTCGTCGCCGAAGGAATGTCGGAGCCGGCGGAGCAGACACTCGAGCGAAAGACCTACTTCCGCGAGCTCTTCCGGCTGCAGCATGAACTGGTGCGGCTGCAGGATTGGGTTCAGCATAAGAAGCTGAAGGTGGTGGTGCTGTTCGAAGGCCGGGATTCGGCCGGCAAGGGAGGCGCGATCAAACGCGTGACCCAGCGGCTCAATCCGCGCGTCTGCCGGACGGTCGCGCTGCCCGCCCCTACCGAGCGGGAACGTCATCAATGGTATTTCCAGCGTTATGTCCCGCATCTTCCGACCGCCGGCGAAATGGTGCTCTTCGACCGAAGCTGGTACAATCGCGCCGGTGTCGAGCGCGTCATGGGGTTCTGCACCGATGAAGAGCTCGAGGAGTTCTTCCGCTCGGTGCCTGAATTCGAGCGGATGCTGGTCCGTTCAGGCATCGTGCTGATCAAATACTGGTTTTCGATCACCGACGAGGAGCAGGAATTCCGCTTCAAGATGCGTATCCACGATCCGCTGAAGCAATGGAAGCTCTCACCGATGGATATGGAAAGCCGTGTGCATTGGGAAGAATACACCAAAGCCAAGGAAGAGATGCTGGCGCGTACGCACAGCCCCGATGCGCCTTGGTGGGTGGTTCAGGCCGTGGACAAGAAAAGGGCGCGGTTGAACTGCATTGCCCATCTTCTCGAGCAGATCCCTTACGAGGATGTTCCGAAACCGGAGATCCAGTTGCCGGACCGCATCCGTCACGCCGATTACAAC
>NZ_JBFUAY010000170.1:0-9932 GCF_056406015.1 Rhizobium sp. P1_E1
ACCCTGACCAGCTGGTCTTTCGGACCGACGCTCAACCTGCCGATCTTCGATGGCGGCAAATTGCGTGCGAATGTCGATATCGAAAAATCCGATGCCAAGACCCAGTATCTCGCCTGGAAAGAGGCGGTGCTGAACGGGGTCGAAGAGGTGGAAAACGCCCTGTCTGCAGTCCGCCGCGACAGGCAGACGTTGGGACCGCTGCGCAGGCAGGTGGAAACGGCCCAGGAATCGCTCGCACTTTCGACCACGAGCTACAAGGATGGAGCTTCATCTCTGCTCGATGTGCTGGACGCTCAACGTTCGGTCTCCGATGCCCAGGCAAGCCTTGCAGCCACCGTACAGCAGGTTGCCAAGGACTATGTGGACCTCTACGCCGCCATTGGCGCCGGCTACCTGACGCAACAAGCGCAGAACGCTCCCGAGCGAACGGCGAAGTCAGACTAATTGGCGGAGCATTTGCTCTATCGCCCAGCCACATCGAGAATGCGGATCGCGAGCTTTAGATGCGGCAGGTCCAGCATGCGTCCGTCGAGCTGAATGACGCCTGCGTCGGGCCTGGCGGCGAAGGCGGCGGCGACTTTCTCCGCCCAGGCGATTTCGGATGCATCCGGCGTGAAGGCGTGATTGATCACTTCGACCTGGCTTGGATGGATGGCCATCATACCGGAAAAGCCGTCGCGCCGGGCGCGGCCGACATAGGCCCTGAGACCGTTGAGATCACGGAAATCGGGATAGACGGTGTCGATTGCCGGAACGGCGGCGGCATGGGCTGCGAATAGCGTGAGCGAACGGGCAAGCTCGTAAGGTGGCGTATAGCGGCCATCCGTCCTGCGCGCGGTCGTAGCCCCCATCGCGGCGGGCAGATCCTCCGCACCCCATGTCAGGCCGCAGAGGCTGGTCGAGACATCCCGGTAGCTGCCGATCTCGAAGATCGCCGATGGCGTTTCGGTTGCGATCGGCAAGATGGGAATTGCAGATGCAAGAGAGCCTGCGAGCTTCAGCACCGAAGCGGCACCCTCGGCCTTCGGCAGCACGATTGCGAAAGGATGAAGGCCGCTCAAAGCGGCAAGGTCGTCTTCGAATTCTGGCGAGGTGAGGGGATTGATGCGGATCAGGAGAGCGGTCTCGCCGGCATGATGCAGGACGAACTCGTGCACGTTCTCGCGCGCTTTCGGCTTGTTTAAGGGCGCAACCGAGTCTTCCAGGTCGAGAATGACGGCATCGGCGCCTGAGGCGAGCGCCTTTTCGAAACGCTCCGGCCGGTCACCGGGCGCAAAGAGCAGCGAGCGCAGCCTCATGACGGCTTCACCTTCAGCATTGCCGTGCGCAGGCATTGGCAGACGGTTTCGCCGCGCTGGTTCAGAGTGATATGCCGGAAGGTGACGATGCCGGCATCGGGGCGGGAGTTCGAGCGACGCAGTTCCATCACCTCGGTTTCCACCCGCAGCGTATCGCCAATGAAAACCGGCTTTGGCATCGTCACCTTGTCATAGCCGAGATTGGCGACGAGCGTGCCGAGCGTGGTGTCGCCGACCGAAAGGCCGACGGTGAGCGCAAAGGTGAAGGTGCCGTTGACGACGATCCGGCCGAATTCGGTGCCGGCCGCATAATCGGCATCGAGATGCAGCGGCTGCGGATTGTGGGAGAGCGTCGTGAAGAGCAGGTTGTCGGTCTCGGTGACCGTGCGGCGGATGTCGTGGGCGATGCGGTCGCCGGCCGTCCACTCGTCGAAATAACGGCCGGCCATCAATCCTGCTCCTTCACAACGCTGACGACGAGTTGGTTTTCCGAGACCCTGATACCCGAGGAAACCTGCAGTTTTTCGACGATTCCATCGAAGGGTGCGCGCAGCGAATGTTCCATTTTCATCGCTTCAACCGTCAGCAGGCGGTCCCCCTTGGCGACACGATCGCCTTCGGCGACATCCACCGAAATGACGAGGCCGGGCATGGGCGAAAGGATCGCGCCATCGCCGGCGCCCTGACTTGCCTCGACTTCGCTGGCAACGGGCAGGCGGATCGGCCAGGCATTGCCGGCGTCGAAAAGCACCGTCGTTTCACCGATCGTGACGGTCTTTGCCTCAAGCTCCCGACGCGATTGCCCCCAATGGAGATGATCGCCGATACGGATACGCACCCTCTTGTCATCCGCGCCGGCGATGCGGAACCCAGTGAGCGCGGACCAGGGATCGCCATCGGTATCTTTTGAAAGCAGCACGGTGGCTGCGGTGTCGATCGCGATTTCGCTCGGCTCCGTCGCCACAAGGCTATCGCCATGGCGGTCGAGAAAGCCGGTATCGATCCGAGCTGCGCGAAAATCCGGATCGACGGCGATGCGGGCGAGCAGGCCGGCATTGGATTTGACCGGCCAGACCTCGATACTTGCGCAGGCGGCTGCGAGCTTCGAAAGTGCTGCCTCGCGGTTCGGCCCATGGGCAATGATCTTGGCGATCATCGGGTCATAGAAGGCGGTGATGTCATTCCCTTGCTCGACACCGCTATCGACGCGGACGGACTCCGGCAGGCTGAGATGTTCAAGTCGGCCGGTCGAGGGCAGATAGCCGGCGGCAGGATTTTCGGCATAGAGCCGGGCTTCGAACGCCCAGCCGTTCATGGCGATCTCGTCCTGCATTTTCGGCAAGGGCTCGCCGCTAGCGACCGTCAACTGCCAGAGCACCAGATCCTCGCCAGTAATTGCCTCGGTGACGGGATGCTCTACCTGCAGGCGGGTGTTCATCTCCATGAACCAAATGCGATCTTCGCGAAGGCCCTCCGAGGCATCGGCGATGAATTCGATGGTGCCGGCGCCTACATAATTCACCGCTCTTGCGGCCTTTACCGCCGCATCGCAGATCACTGCCCGGGTAGCGGTGTCGAGGCCGGGAGCAGGGGCCTCCTCAATGACTTTCTGGTGACGGCGCTGCAGCGAGCAGTCACGTTCGAACAGATGAACGCAATTGCCGAACATGTCGGCGAAAACCTGCACCTCGATATGGCGCGGATTGGCGATATAACGTTCGATCAGAACGCGGTCGTCGCCGAAGGAGGCGGCCGCCTCCCGGCGGCAGGAGGCGAGAAGTTCTGCGAAATCTTGCGCGCGCTCGACGCGGCGCATGCCCTTGCCGCCGCCGCCGGCGACGGCCTTGATGAGCACGGGATAACCGATAGTGTCCGCCTCAGCCGCCAGCCTCTCTTCGCTCTGGTCCGGCCCGAGATAACCAGGGGTCACAGGCACGCCGGCCGCCTGCATCAATTCTTTCGCGGCATCCTTGAGTCCCATCGCACGGATGGCGGCAGGCGGCGCGCCGACCCAGATGATCCCGGCCTTTTCCACCGCTTCGGCAAACCCGGCGTTTTCCGAGAGGAAGCCGTAACCGGGATGGATCGCCGCAGCGCCTGTTTGCCGGGCGGCCTCCAGGATGCGTTCCTGCGAGAGATAGCTTTCCCGGGCCGGCGAGGGGCCGATGGCGATCGCCTCGTCCGCCTCCCTTACGAAGGGCAGGCCGGCATCGGCCTCGGAATAGACGGCGATGGTGCGGATGCCGAGCATCTTGGCCGTGCGGATGATGCGGCGGGCGATTTCGCCCCTGTTGGCAATGAGAAGGCTTTCCATCATCGGCGCCTCACATCCTGAACAGGCCGAAGCGCGGCCCTTTCGGGATCGGCGCATTCAGGCAGGCGGAAAAGGCAAGGCCCAGCACATCCCGCGTCTGGCGTGGATCGATGATGCCGTCGTCCCAGAGGCGGGCGGTGGCATAATAGGGATTTCCCTCGGCCTCGTAGCCGGCGCGGATCGGCGCCTTGAAGGCTTCCTCCTCTTCAATAGGCCAATTCTCACGGCGCGCCTCCATGGAGTCTCGGCGTATGGTGGCAAGCACGGAGGCCGCCTGTTCGCCGCCCATCACACTGATGCGGCTGTTCGGCCAGGTGAAGAGGAAACGGGGGCGATAGGCGCGGCCGCACATGCCGTAATTGCCGGCGCCGAAGCTGCCGCCGATGATGACGGTCACTTTCGGAACAGTTGATGTCGCGACCGCCGTCACCAGCTTGGCCCCATCCTTGGCGATGCCGCCGGCCTCATAGCGGCCGCCGACCAYGAAACCGGAGATGTTCTGCAAAAACAGCAAAGGTATGCGGCGCTGGCAGGCGAGCTCGATGAAATGCGCGCCCTTCAGCGCGCTTTCGGAGAAGAGAACGCCGTTGTTGGCGATGACGGCGACGGGCATGCCCCAGATGCGGGCGAAGCCGCAGACCAGCGTGGTGCCGTAGAGCGGCTTGAACTCATGCAGTTCCGAACCATCGACGATCCGGCCGATGACCTCGCGCACATCATAGGGCGAGCGCACATCATCCGGGATGAGGCCGCAGAGATCCTCGGCATCGAGTTTCGGCGGCTGTGGCTGCTTGAGGTCGATATCGACTGATTTCACACTGTTGAGTGTGCCTGCGATATCACGAACGAGCAGCAGCGCGTGTTCATCGTTCTCGGCGACATGATCGACGACGCCGGAGCGCCGCCCATGGGTCTCGGCGCCGCCAAGCTCTTCGGCCGAGATGATCTCGCCGGTCGCGGCTTTCACCAACGGCGGGCCGGCCAGGAAGATCGTGCCCTGATTGCGCACGATGACCGTTTCGTCGGACATGGCGGGCACATAGGCGCCGCCGGCGGTGCAGCTTCCCAAGACGCAGGCGATCTGCGGAATGCCTTCGGCCGACATCTGGGCCTGGTTGTAGAAGATCGCGCCGAAATGGTCGCGGTCGGGAAAGACTTCGGCCTGATGCGGAAGATTGGCACCGCCGCTATCGACCAGATAGAGGCAGGGCAACCGGTTCTGCATGGCGATCTCCTGGGCCCGCAGATGTTTCTTCACCGTCAGGGGGTAATAGGCGCCGCCCTTCACCGTCGCGTCATTGGCGACGATCATTACCTCGCGGCCGGAAACGCGGCCGATGCCGGTGATGATACCGGCGCCCGGCGCCTCGTCATCATACATGCCGTTAGCCACCAGAGCGCCGATCTCCAGGAACGGGCTGCCGGCATCGATGAGCAGCTGGATGCGATCGCGCGGCAGCAGCTTGCCCTTGCCGGTGTGGCGCTCGCGTGCTGTCTGCGATCCACCCTCGCGCGCTTTCGCCGAACGGTCGTAGAGTTCGTCGATAAGCGCCTTGTTCTTGCTGGCATTGGCCTTGAAGCTGTCACTGTCGCGGTCGATCGCAGTCGTAATCACCGTCATGATGCGATGAGCTCCCGGCCGATGAGGTAACGGCGGATCTCGTTGGTACCGGCGCCGATATCGTAAAGCTTGGCGTCGCGCAAAAAGCGTTCGACCGGCCATTCCTTCGTATAGCCGGCGCCGCCGAGCGCCTGGATCGCTTCCAGCGAGACCTTGACGGCATTCTCGCTAGCAAAGAGGATCGCAGCGGCTGCATCCGTGCGCGTCGCGCGGCCGGCATCGCAGGCCCGGGCGACGGAATAGACATAGGCGCGCGCCGAATTCAGCGCGACATACATATCGGCGATCTTGCCCTGCATCAGCTGGAAATCGCCGATCGCTTTGCCGAACTGTTTGCGATCGCGCACATAGGGCAGCACGACGTCGAGGCAGGCCTGCATGATGCCGAGCGGTCCGGCGGCAAGCACGGCGCGCTCGTAATCGAGGCCGGACATCAGGATCTTCACGCCTTCTCCTTCCCGGCCCATCAGCGTCTCGGCCGGCACCGCGCAATCCTCGAAGACCAGTTCGGCCGTGTCGCTGCCGCGCATGCCGAGCTTGGAGAGCTTCTTGGAGACGCTGAAACCGGGCAGGCCCTTTTCGATGATGAAGGCGGAAATGCCTTTCGGGCCGGCTGCGGGATCGGTCTTGGCATAGACAACAAGCACATCGGCATGCGGCGCGTTGGTGATCCAGAACTTGGTGCCGTTCAGCATATAGCGGTCGCCTTTTTTCTCGGCACGCAACCGCATGGAGACGACATCGGAACCAGCGCCGACCTCCGACATGGCGAGCGAACCGACATGTTCGCCGRAGATCAGCTTCGGCAGGTGGCGGCGCTTTTGTTCCGGCGAGGCCCAGCGGCGGATCTGGTTGACGCAGAGATTGGAATGGGCGCCGTAACTGAGCCCCACGGAGGCCGAGGCGCGCGAAATCTCTTCCATGGCGACGACATGATCGAGATAACCAAGACCGGCGCCGCCGAATTCTTCTTCGACGGTGATTCCATGCAGGCCGAGCACGCCCATCTCAGGCCAGAGCTGGCGTGGAAATGTGTTGCTTTCGTCGATCTCCGCAGCCAGCGGAGCAATATGATCGGCGGCAAAGCGCGCCGTCGTTTCACGGATCGCGTCCGCGGTTTCGCCGAGCGAAAAATCAAACATGGCACTCCTCCCGCTGAAATATGTAGCGCGGGTTGCGGCCGGGTCAAAGTGTCCTTGATTGCAATGGCTCATCCAATTGCGAGAGAGCTTCCTCCCGGCGAAAGACCTCGGGGCTCTTGCCCATCCATTTCCGGAAGGCCCGGAAGAAGGCGCTCGGCTCGGAATAGCCGAGCTGCACGGCAATCTCACCGATGGACATCGACGTGTTCAGCAGCAGTTCGACGGCGAGATCCCGGCGGATGTCGTCCTTGATGGCGGCATAGCTTTGTCCCTCGTCGTGCAGACGGTGGCGGAGCGTGGAGGGCGGCATTCGCATATCGGCGGCAAGCTCGGTAAAGCGCGACCAGGCAGCCGGCGTAGCCAGATTCAGGCGCCGGCGGACGGCGGCGGCGATACCGGCATCATAGCGATAGCGCACCAGAATATTGGCGGGCGCGCCGCGCAGGAACTGTTTGAGCGCGTGTTCGCTGCGCGCCACCGGCAGGTCGAGCAAGGCGCTGTCGAAGCCGAGCCGGCTGATGGTTTGCGAGAAACGCACTGGCGCGCCGAAGAAGAGCCGATAGTCGGCGCCTTGTTTGGGCTCCGCGCAACGGAAATCGACGAGCCGGATCGGAATGCGCCGACCGACCAGCCAGCAGGTGATGCCGTGCAGGATGATCCAATAGGTGCGATAAGCGAAGGCTGAACGCGGGCCGCCGGCATCCGTGAGCTCGACCTCGGCCAGGCCGTCGCGGATGACGAGCCGTCCCCTGGGATCGTCGAGCACGACATCGAGGAAGCGCAGCGCCCGGCGCAGGGCGTGACCCAGTGTCGGCGCATGCAGCACAGAGTGGCAGAGCAGCGTGAAGCTGCCGCCGCGCATCGGTCGGCCGCCCATACCGAAGAATTCGTCGTCGAGCTCGGCGGCGATTGCCAGCCAAAGAGCGCCATAGGTCTCGGCCGACACTGGTTGATCGACCAGCGGCGGCAGTCCCACACGCGCAAGAATAGGCTCTGTCGGCTTATCCAGACGCCGCAGGCTGTCGAGGGCCTCCTCGACAAAGGCCGGTGCAATCATGCGTCGCTCGATTTCGGCCATCGCGCCCTCTCTATGGCAAAACTGTCCGAAATAATGGAGCAGTTCTGTCATCGCTTGCAATAGGCCGACGGAATAGAATCCTGTCATTCGGCTGAGCCTGGAGGAGGCGTGGCCGGCAGGAGGAACAGGTCCATGCTGATCCGAGGTGCAAGTTTCATCGTGACCGGCGGCGGCTCCGGCCTCGGCGCGGCAACAGTGCGCATGCTTGTGGAGGCGGGCGGACGGGTGACTATCGCCGATCTCAACGCGGAAGCCGGACAGGAAATCGTCCGGGAATTCGGAAGCGATGCCCGTTTCGTCAGGGCCGACGTGACCGATGGCGAGGAAGGGGCGGCGGCGGTTGCCGCTGCCATCGAAGCCTTCGGCGGCTTGCGCGGATTGGTGAATTGCGCGGGCGTCGCTCCGGCCGAAAAGGTGATCGGCCGCGAAGGGCCGCACCGGCTGGAGAGTTTTGCCCGCACGGTGAGCATCAATCTCATTGGCACATTCAACATGATCCGGCTGGCAGCGGCGGCGATCCAGACTACCGAGCCGGATGCGGAAGGCGAACGCGGCGTCATCGTCAATACGGCCTCGGTTGCCGCCTTCGACGGCCAGATCGGCCAGGCAGCTTACGCCGCCTCCAAGGGCGGGGTGGCGGCGATGACCTTGCCGATCGCCCGCGAGCTTGCTCGTCACGGCATTCGCGTCGTGTCGATCGCGCCCGGCATTTTCGAGACACCGATGATGGCTGATATGCCGGCCGAGGTTCAGGCAGCGCTCGGCAAGAGCGTGCCCTTTCCACCGCGGCTTGGTCGGCCGGCGGAATTTGCCGGGCTGGTACGCCATATCTTGGAAAACAACATGCTGAACGGCGAGGTCATCCGCCTCGACGGCGCATTGCGGATGGGCGCGCGGTGAACGCTTCGCCCCAAGGAGGAAAGATGGTTTTGGAGGATCCCATCGTCATCGTCGGTGCAGCGCGCACCCCGATCGGCGGCTTTCAGGGAGAGCTGAAAGAGGCGACAGCGCCGGAGCTCGGAGCGACGGCGATCCGCGCAGCGCTGCAGCGCAGCCGCATCGCGGCCGAGGCGATTGAGGAGGTCGTCTTCGGCTGTGTCCTGCCGGCCGGGCAGGGGCAGGCGCCGGCGCGCCAGGCGGCGATCCATGCCGGCCTGCCTTTCGCCACCGCGGCGAGTACCGTCAACAAGATGTGCGGCTCGGGCATGAAGGCGGTGATGATGGCGCATGACCTGATTGCCGCCGGCAGCGCCTCAGTGGCGATTGCAGGTGGCATGGAAAGCATGACGAATGCGCCCTATCTTCTTGACAAGGCCCGTGGCGGCTACAGGCTCGGCCATGGGCGTGTCGTGGATCACATGTTCCTCGACGGGCTGGAGGATGCTTATGACAAGGGGCGCTTGATGGGCAGCTTCGCGGAGGATTGCGCCGAGGCCTATCAATTCACGCGCGAGGCGCAGGACAACTACGCCATCGCCTCGCTGACGCGGGCGCAGAAGGCGATTGCCGAAGGCTGTTTCGAAAGTGAGATTGTGCCGGTCACGGTAAAATCAGGCAAAGCCGAGCAGGTGGCGAGCCGCGACGAACAGCCCGGCAAGGCGAAGCTCGACAAGATCCCGACGCTGAAACCCGCCTTCCGCGAGGGCGGCACGGTGACCGCCGCCAATTCCAGCTCGATCTCCGATGGCGCGGCAGCCCTGGTGCTGATGCGCCGCTCCGAGGCGGAGCATCGCGGCCTCAAGCCGCTTGCCACCATCCTTGGCCATGCCACTCATTCGCAGGCGCCCAATCTTTTCGCCACGGCGCCGATCGGCGCGTTGCAGAAACTGTCCGATCGCACTGGCTTGCCGCTGTCGGAGGTCGATCTGTTCGAAATCAACGAGGCTTTCGCCGTCGTCGCCATGGCGGCGATGCGCGATCTCAACCTGCCGCATGAAAAAGTGAATGTGCATGGCGGCGCCTGCGCGCTAGGCCATCCGATCGGCGCCTCGGGGGCTCGCATCCTGGTGACGCTGCTTGCAGCACTGGAGCGATACGACCTGAAGCGCGGCATGGCGGCGCTCTGCATCGGCGGCGGCGAGGCGACCGCCGTTGCCATCGAACGGCAATAGGAGAGGGAGAGAACAGATGATCCTTTCCGACCTCCAGCAGCAGATCTCAGATCTCGCCCGCGACTTTGCCCGTGACCGGCTGGCGCCGGGGGCAGCCAAACGCGACCGGGAGCATCTCTTCCCGCGCCAGGAACTGAAGGAGATGGGTGAACTCGGGCTGCTCGGCATGCTGGTGCCGGAAGCCTATGGGGGATCGGATACCGGCGTGGTCGCCTATGCCGCGGCGCTGGAGGAAATTGCCGCGGGTGACGGGACGTGTTCGACGATCATGAGCGTGCATAGCTCCGTCGGCTGTGTGCCGATCCTGAAATTCGGTACCGAGGAGCAGCGGCAGCGCTTCCTGCCGAAACTGGCAAGCGGCGAATGGA
>NZ_JBFUAY010000171.1:0-9919 GCF_056406015.1 Rhizobium sp. P1_E1
CTGCTGGCCGAGGCCGGTTTCCCTAAGGGTGAGGGCCTGCCGCCGCTGGAATACATCACCTCCGTCGGCTTCTACCCGAAGACCAAGGAATACGGCGAGGTCATCACCGCCATGCTGCAGGAACAGGGTTTTCAGGTATCGCTCTCTGTTCTGGAAATCGCCGCCTGGAACGAACGCCTCTACGATCGTCCGGGCGGCGGCCCCGGCCATATGGTCGATTGCGGCTGGTCCACCGGTTCACCTGAGCCCGACCTCGTACTGCGCACGCATTTCCATTCGACCTCGAAACGCATCACCGGCATCGTCGACAAGGAAATCGACGCGACACTCGACAAGGAGCGCAGCGCCCCGTCACTCGAGGAGCGCAAGAACATCCTGCAGACCGAAACCATGCCCATGCTTGCCGAAAAGGTGCCGGCCCTGTCACTGTTCACTTCGGTGATGATCCACGCGATGGACAAGTCGCTGGCCGGCCTCTTCATCTATCCTGACGGGTCCATGGACGCCTCGAAGGCCGCATTCAGCTGAGGCTGGCTTGCGTTTTCCACGGCGCTGGAGGCCAGCGCCGTGGAGGTTTTCGTTTCGCTCATGATGTCAACAAACGACCGCGACCGTCGCCGCTCAGGACGGTTCGCTCCGATTGCTGCCAGGATATGATATGTTCATTCTCAGTTTTCTGGTTCGACGGCTGGCGCAAGGCGCACTGATCGTCTTTCTGGTGACGCTGCTTATCTTCACACTGCTGCGCGTGGTTCCCGGCGATCCGGTCCGGCTGATGGCCGGCGGCATGGCGCCCGAAGCGCTGATCGAGCAGATCGCCAAGGACATGGGCCTGCGAGATCCCATCCTGGTTCAGTTCGGCCGCTATATGAGCGGCGTCGTCAGGGGCGATCTCGGACAATCCTTCGTACGGCCTGCGAGCGGCGCTTCCACAGGCGGTTCCAGTTTCGGCGATTCCACCCGCGGCGAACGCGCCGAAGTGCTGACCCTGATCGGTGACACCCTGCCGATGACGCTGCAACTCGGCGGCCTGGCAATATTTTTCGCCCTGATCTTCTCGTTCTTGGTCGGCATTCCCGGCGGACTGGCGCCCGGACGATGGCCGGATCGCGTGGCCTTCTACATTTCTTCGATCTTCATATCGCTGCCGAACTTCTGGCTCGGCATCGTCCTTGCCATGCTTCTGTCTGTCAAACTCGGCTGGCTGCCGGCGATCGGATATGCCGGCTTTGCCTATACCATCCTGCCGGCGATCGTTCTGGCCGTCGAGCTGGCGCCGGTGCTGATCCGGACGCTGACCGGATCCGTGGCTACCGTGATGATGGAGCCTTTCATCGCAGTCGGAAACGTGCGCGGTCTCAGCCGCAGCCGCATCATTGTCGCCCATGCGCTGCGGAACGCCTCCGTTCCCCTGCTGAATCTAATCGGCATCCAGATCAGCGGCCTGCTGGGCGGCGTCCTCGTCGTCGAATTCATCTTCGATTATCCCGGTCTCGGACTTTTGACCATCAACGCCGTGTTGCAGCGTGACTTCCCGCTGATCCAGGGGATCGCCATCGTCACCAGCGCGATCTTCGTCTTCATCAACATCGCAGTCGACCTGATTGCCACCATGATCGATCCAAGGTTGGAATATTGATGAGCGTGACAGAGACAGACATCCCGGCAATCCCGGTTCCGGCAACACAACGCGGCGCTTCAGTGGCGCGGCGTATCTGGCGGATTGCCCTTGCCTCCAACGAATTCCGTGTCGGCGCTGCCATTTTCATCGTGCTGGTTATGGCGGCCCTGCTTTATCCGCAATTGAGCGGCATCGACCCCACGAAGATGAGTGTCGCCACGCGCCTACATGCGCCGCCGTTCATGGGCGATAAATGGAACTGGACGGCGCCGCTCGGCACCGACCAGATCGGCCGCGACATGCTGGTGCGCAGCCTGGTCGGCCTCCGCTACTCGCTGCTCATCGGTCTTTCCACCGTTCTGGTCATGCTACTCATCGGCTGTTCGCTCGGCACGATCGCCGGATATTATGGCGGCCGCGTCGACATGGCGATCATGCGCCTGACCRATGCCCAGCTGTCGATCCCGATGATCATCCTGGCAATCACCGTGCTCGGCGTCTCGCGCCCGACAATCCCGGCGATCATCCTCGTTCTTGGCCTGTCGAGCTGGCCGGTCTATGCCCGCGTCACTCGCAGCGTCGTGATGACCGAGCGCAAGCGGGAGTATGTGCGTGCCGCTGAAATCTACGGTGCATCGGATTTCCGCATCATGGTGCGCCTGCTGGCGCCGCTGGTGTTGCCGCCGATCATCTTCGTCTCGGTGCTCGATGTCGCCCGGATGATGATCTTCGAATCCATCCTCGGATTCATCGGGCTGGGCGTTCAACCACCGACGCCGACCTTCGGCAACATCATCGCCGACGGCCGCAAGTATCTGCTCAATGCCTGGTGGATCGCCACCATGCCGGGCGTGTTCCTGTTCCTGTGCCTGACCAGCATCAACCTGATGGGCGCATCGCTCGAACGGGCTCGCAATCGTATCTATGGAGGCAAATCGTGACCGGCACACCGCTTCTGAGGGTTCGCGATCTGAGCGTCGGCCTGGAAACGGGCGGCGGCATGCGTCCGATCATTTCCGACATCGACTTCGATCTGGCCCCACGCGAAATTCTCGGCATAATTGGGGCGAGCGGTGCCGGCAAGACCGTGCTCTCGCGTGCACTCGTCAACTGGATTGATCCGCCACTGACGGTTACGTCAGGATCGGTCGTCTACAAATCCCAGAACATCCTCGATCTGCCGGCACAGAAACTGCGCACGCTGCGCCGCGAGATCGCCTATGTCGGTGCCAATCCGGCGGGGGCTCTCGATCCGACCCTGCCGGTCGGCCAGCAGATCGTCGAGAAGCTGCGTGCAGTCGCACCAGAGATTGCGCAGGAGGAAGCCAGGAAGCGGGTCATCGATCTGCTTGGCGCGGTGCGCATCCCCTCGCCGCAGATGCGCTATCACGAATATCCATCGCAATTCAGCGGCGGCATGATGCAGCGTGCCTTGATCGTTGATGCGCTGGTGAGCAATCCGGCCTTCCTCGTCGCCGACAACGTCACCCAGCCGCTTGATGTCACGGTCGCCGCGCAGGTGCTGCGCCTGATGCGCGAACTGACCACGCGTTTCGACACGGCGATCGTCTTCATATCCTCGTCGCTGCCGCTGGTGAGCGACGCTGCCGATCAGATCCTGGTGCTGGCCGAAGGCAAGATCGTGGAGCGGCAGGCAACGAAGGCACTCGTCGACACGCCGCAGCATCCCTATACCCGCGAGCTGATCAGCCAGATCCCGGAGATCTGGACGAGCGAAGCGGTCGCCATCGAGCTACCGGCCGAGACCCGCGAGCCCATCATCAGCATTCGCGATGCCACCCGTTCCTACCGGGTGCGCAAACGCGGCACCTTTGCCAGCTACAGCACCGTGCGTGCCGTGCGCAACGTCACCTTCGACGTCTTTCCGGGAGAGAATTTCGGCATCGTCGGCGAATCCGGCTGCGGCAAATCCACGCTCATGCGTCTGCTCAGCCGGCTGGAACGGCCCGATAGCGGCCAGGTCCTCTGCGACGGACAGGATATCACCAGGCTTTCCGGCAAGGGGCTTTTGAAGTTCCGCCGCGATTTTCAGCTGGTGCTGCAGGATCCCTTCAATTCGCTGCCACCACGCACCGCGATCGGCGCCATCATCGAGGAGCCGCTGAAGACACACGGCGTTGCCAGGGGCGCAGAGTTACGCGACCGCGTGCTCTCGGTGATGCGCGAGGTCGGCCTGCCCGCTACGCTCTACGACGAGCTTCCGCTGGGTTTGAGTGCCGGCCAGCGCCAGCGCGTCAACGTTGCCCGCGCCATGGTGCTGGAGCCGAAAGTGCTGATCATGGACGAGACGCTGTCGTCGCTCGACCAGACCGAGCAATTCAAATTGCTGAAGCTGTTCGAGCAGCTGCAGGCCCAGCACGGCCTGACCTATGTCTACATTTCCCACGATCTGGCGATGGTGCGCCGTGTCTGCAATCGTGTTGCCGTCATGTATCTCGGCGAGGTCGTCGAGATCGCCGACAACAGTCGGTTGTTCTTCGATCCCGGCCATCCCTACACCAAGGCTTTGCTCAGCGCCGTGCCGACGCTGGAAGAGCGCCGTTACAAGCCGGAAGACTGTCTGTTGGAAGGAGAGCCGCCAAGCCCGATCGACCTGCCGCCCGGCTGCAGTTTCGCCAGCCGCTGCCCGAACGCATTCAGCAGCTGTCACAAGCAAAGCCCGGTTTTGACCGCCCGTGGCAACAAGGACCTTGCTGCTTGCTTTTTGGTGGAAAACACGCTTTCCCACGCGGCAGCTTGAAACCGTAAATTGCATCGAAACCCGGGAGGATCAGACGATGAAAGAAGCAACGACCACGGCGGGACACGCTGGTTCGACAGACTTGCCGATGGGCCTGTGACGGGAAGCCCTCATGACTGACCATCCCCAGGCACGTCTGCAACACATTCTCGAAGAGCTCGCCAAGCATGGCCGGGTCACGGTCAAGGAACTAGCGACGGAATTTTCCGTCAGCCCGGAAACCGTGCGCCGCGACCTGAAGCAGTTGGAAATGGAAGGGCACCTGCGCTGCATCTATGGCGGCGGCGTGACGCCGCGTCGGGATGCCGATCAGCCGATCTCGCAACGCATGCGCGTCAATGCTCGTGAAAAGGCAAAAATCGCAACCCTCGCTGCCAGAGAGCTGCGCGACCATACCAAGATCTTCCTCGACAGCGGCACGACCATGCTGGCGCTGTCGCGCTATCTCGTCGATCGGCCGCTGATCAATATCTACACCAATTCGCTGGATATCATCCAGACCTTGTCGGGGGTGGAATCCAATAACGTGGTCGCCGTCGGCGGCGTTCTGCGGCCGAGCTACCGGGCGTTTCTCGGAACCGATACGCTCAATGTGATCCGCGAACATCTCTTCGATATCGCCTTCGTCAGCGCGGTGACGGTCGATGTCAATCTCGGTTTCATGGACCTCGGCGAGGACGAGGCGCTGGTGCGCCGGGCGTTGCGCCGCCACGCCAAGCAGGTCGTGATGCTCGCCGACAGCAGCAAGTTCGGCCGCCAGGGTAATTTCTGCACCTATAATTTTCGTGACGTTGATCTGCTCATCACTGATGCGCCTCCGCGGGCAGATTTTCTTGAAAAGTTGGAAGAGGCGCAAGTGAAGGTGATTTATGCTTGAAACCCGTAGCGAGCCGGCATCCCTGCCTGAGGTCGATGCCGAAGCCCTGCACCGGATGATGGAGGAAGTCTCCGTCTTCGGCGGCGGGCCGGGTGGTGCGATGACGCGGCTGACCCTGTCACGGGAAGACAAGGCCGCCCGAGACTGGCTGGCGAACTGGCTGAAGAATTCAGGGCTGCGCCTGGAGATCGACCCGATGGGGAACATGTACGGTTTTCTCGACTGGGCAGGGCCGGACGCACCTCTGGTCATGAGCGGGTCGCACCTCGACAGCCAGCCGAACGGCGGCCGCTTCGATGGCGCCTACGGCGTGATTTCCGCCTGCGCGGCGATCGATGCCATACGCAAGCATGTGGCCGCGGTTGGGGTCACACCAAAAGTCAATTATTGCATCGTCAACTGGACCAACGAGGAAGGCGCCCGTTTCCAGCCAAGCCTTCTCGGCAGCGGCGTCAATGCCAGCGAATTGACACTTGATTTCGCGCTCGCCCGCAAGGATGGCGACGGCATTTCTGTCAGGCAAGCTCTTGACGACATCGGTTATGCCGGCACCTTCGGCCCCGTCATTCCCGATGCCCTGATCGAGCTTCATATTGAGGGTTCCGCCGAGCTGGAAAAGAAAGGCATGCGCTTTGCCGTGTTCAACCGTTTCTGGGGCAACGTCAAACACCGGCTCGCCTTCATCGGCCGCCAGGCGCACACCGGCCCGACGCCGATGGCCGAGCGCCATGACGCGCTCCTGGCTGCAGCGTACCTGATCGCCGAACTGAAGGGCTTTGCCGAGCAAGTCGGGATCGACCTGCACACCTCCTGCGGCCGTCTCGAGGTCTATCCGAATTCCCCCAACGTCGTGCCCGGCGAGGCGGTGATGTTCATCGAACTGCGCTCTGCCAAGCCCGATGTGCTTGCCTGGGCGGAAGCACAGCTCAACGAGAAAGCTGACCTCTGCGCCAAGAAGGCGGATGTCGGCTTCGAGGTCCGCTCGATCGACCGCCGCCGCGCCGGGAACATGGACGGGCGACTGGTTGCCCTTGCCCAGGATACGGCGGCCGGCTTCGGCCTCGAAACCTTGCTGCTCGACACCATCGGCGGACATGACGCCGTCAGCATGACGACCGTTTCCCCGGCAGTCGTCATCGCCGTGCCAAGCGTCGGCGGCGTCATCCATCACCCGACGGAATTTACCACGCCGGAAGACCGGTTGTTGGGCGCGGAAATCCTCAGCGCCATGCTGTGGAAATTCTGCCTCGACGGCAACATCCTGAAAACCATGGACTGAAGGATTGGGAGCATGAAGGCACTCGGGCAAGCATCCACAGTGGATGAGAAGGCGGCGGAAGCCGCCATCCGGGCCGTTCCGGACTGGGCAAACGCCGATATGCGTTATGCGCCGGGCATTGCAGGCGTCGCCTCGCCGACGCACCGCGCCGTCGATAGCCAGAACTGGTTCGTTGCCAGAGGAGATGCACCCGCTGCCTATTTCCTGAAAATTCTCCATACGGACCAGTCGGATTTCATCGATCTGGAGAGGTCCGTTAGCGCCGCGCGTCAGGCTTCAACCCTGGGCCTGACGCCGGCGCCCCTCTGGCACAGCCCGGAAATGTCAGCGGTCGTTTTCGACCGCCTGCCGGAAACCTGGCATACCGCCAGAATGGACGACCTGCGCAAGCGCAATGTTCTGGAAAGTGTCATCGCCGCCAAGAGCACCCTGCATGGCAGCAGGCCGCTTGGCGAAACGTGGACGGTGTTCGACCGCATCCGCGTCGTCGAGAAAGCGCTTGCCGATGCAGGCATCGCAGAGGTCGCCGCAGACGGTTGGTGGATGCGCGAATGCGTCGGAGATATCGAAGCGGCGATCATCGCCACCGGCTTCGATGAAAAACCAGCCCATGCCGACGGCCTTGCCTCTAACATCATGATCGCGCCGGATGGCGCAGTGCAACTGGTCGATTTCGACGAGGCCCGCAATGTCGATCCGTTCTACGATATCGGCATCCTGCTCAACGAGGCCTTCCAGTTCGACGACGAAATGCAGCCGGCGCTCGAGATTTTCGAGGGACAGTTTCGCCAGACATCGCTCAACCGCTGCCGCCTTTACGCCATTGCCGACGATCTCTTCTGGGGCATGTGGGGCATCCTGATGGACAGGGTTTCGCCGCGCGGCGGTATCGAATTCCTGAAATATGCGCAATGGCGCCTTTTGCGCTGCCGTATGGCGCTTCGCAATCCGCGTTTCGAATTCATGCTCCGCACACTCTGAGAGATCAAGCTATGGAAAAACGATTGGGAGAAGCGGCAAACGAGGCGGAAGCGGAGATCGAATCCCTGTTACGTGAGATTGAGCCGTGGTCGGGTCGCGAACTCCACTACGGTCCGGTGCATGGCGGTATCAGCAATTCGAACTGGCGGGTCAGGGTCGCAGGCGAACAGGGCGGTTTCTTCGTCAAGGTTCCTGGCCGCGGCACCGAGATGTTCATTGACCGCAACGCGGCGCTGGACGYCAGCCGACGGGCGCAGGACCTCGGCATTGGCCCGAAGATTTACGAGTATCTCGCTGACAGGGGTGTCGAGATCGCCGACTACATCGAAGGTCGGCGTGCCTGCACCAACCGCGATTTCCAGGATCCGACCGTGCGCAAAGCCGTCGTCGGGCTCTACCGCACCTTCAACGATTCAGGCAGACTGCCGCTGACTAAGACGATCTTCGACATGATCGACGAGCATATCGAGCAGGTGCGCGAACTCGGCGGCGCCTTTCCGATCGATTTTGCCTGGCTTTACAGGCAATACCGGCTGGCGCGTGCAGCTCTCGAAGCCTCCGGCATCGACCTCGTTGCCTGCTTCAACGATCCCATGGCGGGTAATTTCATGGTCGCCGACGACAAGTCGCTGATGCTCATCGACTACGAATATGCCTCCAATAACGACCGTTGCTACGATATCGGTATCTGGTGCGGCGAGATGTTCTTCTCCGATGCCGTGGAGGCAGAGGTAATAGAGGAATATTTCGGCCGCTTCGATCCGCGAATGAAGGCCCGTCTTGCCGTGCACCGGGCGCTTGCCGATGTGAAATGGTCGACTTGGGCCATGGTCCAGAATGTCGTCTCGGCGCTCGATTTTGATTTCTACAAATACGGCGCTTGGAAACACATGCGCGCTCGCGCGGCCATGCAGGATCCGCGCTGGGTCGAGTATCTCAAGGCGGTTTGATCCGGTGGATTTTTCAAATGATCGGCGGAAAGCCTGACTCAAATTCCGAGCGCATTTCTTAGGCGCGCGATAATCGCATGAGCATGCCACTCTGGCACAGTGTGGTGGCCGTCGTCCGCGCTTCGCGCCGGGTGACGGCCGAATATTTGATTTTGCCMGTCATCGTCTTGCCGCTGATGTCCTGCGTCTCGCAATAGCGCCAGACTTTCTCAGCAAGCGGCTTCAGCTCAGCCATCGCGGGTTCGAGATGATGAAGGCGAGCGCCCGCAAAATTAGGCCAGGAGGCCGGCCCTTCGGGCTTGGTTCACATCCCCTTGAGGCGGCCATGGAACGCTGCCTATTCATCCGCTGTACGCACTCATTTGCGACTTGATGTTTTCGGCGAGCCTCGCCGCTGCAGTCTCCAGGACACCTTTCGAGCGGACAACGAGGCGAAGGGATGGGATGGGGAAATAACGCTCCACGAGCGGCAGCCATATCAACGCTCCGCGCTCCGTCTCCGCACTGATGTCGAAGGGGCTGAGGAAAGGGTTCTGTCGCAAAACTTTTCACCGGGTTTGCAACCAGCATTGTAGGCGTAGATCCGGGGTTGAGATGAGCAGGCAGATTGAGTTTCACGATCATGGTCGATTTCAAAGGCAGTCATTACCCGAAAGACGTGATTTTATACGCGGTATTTTTCTACGTGAGATATGCGGTCTCCTATCGTGATCTGGAAGAGATTATGGCCGAGCGCGGCGTTACCGTTGACCACGCGACGCTGAACAGATGGGTCGTGAAATATTCGCCCCTGATTGCCTGCCAGGCCCAGCGGCGCAAATCCGCAACCAGCAGCTCCTGGCGGATGGACGAGACCTATATCCAGGTCAAAGGCAAGTGGACCTATTTCTATCGGGCTGTCGACAAATCCGGCAAAACCCTTGATTTCATGCTGTCTGAGCACCGCGATGAGGCCGCGGCCAGCGCGTTCTTCGCCCGCACGATTAAGAACAATGGCTGGCCCGAAAAGGTCGTCATCGACAAGAGCGGCGCGAACCTGGCAGGATTGCAAAACATCAACTGGCGGCTGCTCTTGTATGGATGGTTCTGGCTGATCGAGATCCGGCAGGTCAAATACCTCAACAACACGATTGAGCAGGACCACCGGTTTATCAAGAAGCTGACCCGCCCCATGAAGGGGTTCAAATCCTTTCAGTCTGCGTCAGCAACACTGGATGGTATCGAGGTGGCTCACATGATCCGCAAGCGCCAATTTTCAACCAGTGGCCAATCGGCATTTCAGCAATTCGCCGCACTCGCTGCATAACTGTGTCCAGCGATGGCCGCTTCTGCGGCCTTTTAAAAAGTTTGCGACAAAACCGCTACCTATCATATTCCCTGGCGAGCATAAATGGACGGACTGATAACTTTCAGGATGCGGCGATAACGACAATTGCGTCCTGTTCATATA
>NZ_JBFUAY010000172.1:0-9790 GCF_056406015.1 Rhizobium sp. P1_E1
TCCAATCGAGCGCCACGACCTCGACGTTCAACGGCTTGGTATCGGCCGGAATGGCGCGCTCCGCATCGAGGCGGTCGAGCGGGCGGTAGGGATCGAGCTTATGCGTGGAAATCCAGGTGACGGCGCCGAGCGCGATGATGATCGCCAGCGGTGCTGCCCAGATCACGATTTCGAGGCGGGTCGAATGGTGCCATTCCGGCGCGTAGGTGGCGGCCGTATTGGAGCGGCGGTAGCGCCAGGCGAAGTACAGCGTCAGGAAGATCACCGGTATGATGATCAACAACATCAGCACCGTCGAGATGACAATGAGATCACGCTGTTGCACGGCGATGTCGCCGGAGGGCGCCATGACCACCATGTTGCATCCTGCCAGGAAAAGCAGCGGCAAGACGGATAGAAGGCGGGAAAACTTCACGAGTTTTGGCACGTCTCTAAGCTCTTGTTGTTTCGTTTGTTCCGCGACTAACGCACTGGACCTGATAGCGACATGAGGTGTTTGGTCGCAGTGCAGCAATCATGCCGCACTGCGGCACAAATCATGTTGCACTACAGCTTTGAAATCCTGATGAAATCAAGAAGGATTTTTCGCGAGCGCATGTTCCAAGCAATATATCCGTAAGAACCGGCCATGCCAGCGCTCCCATCCGAAAATCGCCGCCCGGATCACGCTATTTTTTCCGTCCACGCCTCATTTTGAGCCGCCATGATGAACTATTTACGTCTTACGGACTTGATAAGCCTGCAGGTTTGATCAAGATCAGGCTGAGGCGCCTTGCCGAAAGCGCTTCAACGAGGGAGGCGTTTTATGGCTACAACATCGCATTACGGACCGTCATCGTCGTCGCTGGAACGCGACGCGCGGCGCATTCACGACGACAAGCCCGTGTCGCCGGGCAGCATCGCCATCGGCGTGGTGATCGGCCGCATGTCGGAATTCTTCGATTTCTTCGTTTACGGTCTCGCCTCGGTCCTGGTCTTTCCACAGCTGATCTTCCCCTTCGCGCCGGACAGGCTGACGGGAACGCTCTATTCCTTCGCCATCTTCTCGCTGGCCTTCCTGGCCCGCCCCGTCGGCTCCGTCGTCTTCATGACGATCGACCGGCTGTACGGCCGTGGCACCAAGCTGACGATCGCGCTTTTCCTGCTCGGCGGCTCCACGGCCTCGATCGCCTTCCTGCCGGGTTACAACGAGATCGGCGTCTGGTCGATCGCGTTGCTGGCGCTCTTCCGTCTCGGCCAGGGCTTCGCGCTCGGCGGCGCCTGGGACGGCCTTGCCTCGCTGCTCGCTCTCAATGCGCCGGCCAAGCACCGCGGCTGGTATGCGATGATCCCGCAGCTCGGCGCGCCGATCGGTTTTGCGCTGGCCAGCACCCTCTTCGGTTATTTCGTCGCCAATCTTTCCAGTGAGGATTTCCTCTCCTGGGGCTGGCGTTATCCCTTCTTCGTCGCCTTCGCCATTAATGTGGTGGCGCTGTTTGCGCGCCTGCGCCTGGTCATGACCAAGGAATTTGGCACGCTGCTGGAACAGCACGAGCTGGAGGCGGCCCCCATCCTCGACGTGCTGCGCGTCCATGGCCGCGACATCCTGATCGGCGCCTTCGTGCCGCTGGCGAGCTTTGCGATGTTCCACCTCGTCACCATCTTCCCGCTCGGCTGGATGAGCCTTTACGGCAACCAGCCGATCGGCGCCTTCATGGTGGTGCAGGTGGTCGGCGCCATGGTCGGCATCGTCACCATCATCGCGTCGGGCCTGATCGCCGACCGTATCGGCCGGCGCGCCCAGCTTGCCATCTGCGCCGTCATCATCGCTATCTTCAGCTTCGTCGGGCCGATCCTGATCGCGTCCGGAAACAGCGGCCATGACGCTTTCGTCATCATCGGCTTCGGCGTGCTCGGCCTTTCCTTCGGCCAGGCGACGGGCTCGATCTCGTCCCGCTTCGGCCGCGGCTACCGCTATACCGGCGCTGCCTTCACCTCGGACCTGGCCTGGCTGATCGGCGCAGGTTTTGCACCGCTGGTGGCGCTCGGCCTTTCCAGCCGCTTCGGCCTGCCCTTCGTCGGCTACTACCTGCTGTCGGGCGCCATCTGCACCCTTGCAGCACTCGCCTTCAGCAGGGCGCTGGAGCAGCGCGAATAGACGGACTTGAACCCAGGGGCCTGCATGGGAAACCATGCAGGCTTTTGTTTTTYGGACTGCGCAAGTGCAATTATTGAATGCACTGCGATCTATAATTAAATGCATTTCCTTATCGGCTTGAACGAGGATATGCCATGACCGCGGGAAGGATCGATCATTCGACCCCTTCCCGCCTTGTCGAAGCCGGCGCCGTGGATGCCGCCCACGTCGTCGGCAAAACCGGCGGCTGGTCGGTGGTCATCCGCTACGGCAAGGCCGAGCGAGGTGCGCGTGTTCAAGCGCATGGATACGTTGGTTTCTTATCTCAAGGACGTCGGCATCTCGCAGTTCGATGTCGATGCGGCCGATTACGCTCCTGAAACGGCACCGCGGCCGGATCGGGCCGCGGCTCTGCGTCGTACCCATGAGGCGGCGGAATACGACAAATGGTTCCGCCAACAGATCGAGGAAGCGATCCGGGAGGCCGATGATCCGAACACGGTGTGGAAGAGATGGCGCGCGAACGGGCAGAGCTGCTGGCGCGGCTTAAGGGCGAGGCCAAGTGAAGCTCGTCTGGCGTGCGAAAGCTGAATCAGATCGCAAGAAAGCAATTCAGTCTATCGCCGACAAGAATGTCGGCGCTGCGATAAGCCAGCTTGATGAGATCGAGTGTCAGATCGATTTGCGAATCGATCAGCCGGAGATCGGCCGGCCCGGACGAACTGATCGAACGCGCGAACTGGTCATTTCACGCACATCTTTCATCGTGATTTATCGGGTTCACCAGAATATCGAACAGGTGGAAATTTTGCGCCTCGTTCACGGCGCACAGAAATGGCCGCCGAAATCTTGATTTGAAACCCTACTGCGCCATCTGCGGCTGTTTCGCCGCCCGGGCCGCGGTCAGCTCCGCCGTGGTGTGGTTCAGGCGGTCGGCCAGCACTCGCATGATTTCCACGGCCATTTCCGGGAAATCGCTGAGCAGCTTCAGGAAGTGCTCCTTGCTGATGCGCAGCACTTCGAGCGGCGAGGTGGCGCGCACCGTTGCCGTGCGCGAGACATCGCAGAGAATGGCGATTTCGCCGACGATCGAATTGGGTTCGACATCGGCGACCTTGATCTCGCCCGCCGGCGAGGAGACAACGATATCGGCGGTACCCGAGAGGATGACATAGGCGGCATCACCGACATCGCCCTGATGGAAGAGATCCTGTCCGGCCTTGTAGGTCATGCGATCGGAGGTAAAGGCCAAAAGCTTGAGCTTTGCTGGCGCGATCCTTGAAAAGATCGGCACCCTTCGCAGCATTTCGACTTCGTCTCTCAACAGCATGAGCGTTTCAATCCCCTGACGCAGGGTCCGCAGGACCAGGCATCTTCAAACTCCGAGGCGTCCCCATCGGGAACACCCACCATCGCCGCCCCTATAGAATATTACGATAACAGTTCCTTGAACATCCCGTTTTTCTCGGAAAGTTCCGGATAGTTTCCAGCCTCCGCCAATCCGCCGCGGTCGAAGAGCAGGATCCGGTCGAACATCTCGGCCTGCCGGGCGTTGGAGAGCACCCAGATGATCGCCGGCCGATGGCCTTCCTCATGCAAATCCTCGATGATATTGCGGGTAATCCGATCCTGAACCCGCTGGTCGAGCGCCGACAGTGGCCGGTTGAAGATGAAATAGTCCGAGCGCTTCAACAGCGCGCGGGCCAGGTTCAGCTTCTGCCGCTGCACCATGGTCAGTCGCTTGCCGCCGGAGCCGACGTCGAATTCGAGGCCGATCGACAGCACGTCGTCATAAAGGTCGAGCGCATCGAAGAGTTCGCCCATGATGCCGCGGATGCGGTCGGAGGCGTCGGCTTGCTGATAGGCGATACGACCGAAGAGCACATTGTCCATCAGGCTTGCCGACGGGGTGAAACGCTCGGCATCGTAGCGCTCGATCAGCTCGGCGAGATCGGCCGGAATATGCTCGTGGAACTGCTTGCGGGCGTTGACGATCTTGTCCATGAGCTCGTTCGTCAGCAAGCCGAAGCGATGGCGCGGCTCGATATAGGCAAAACTCAGCCGGATGATGGCCGAACGTTCCTCAGGCGTGGCGTCCTCGAAGCGGCGGCTTTGCAGCTTCTGCAGCAGCGCCTGGTAGGTCGGAATGTCGTCCGCCGTCATGAAGGTCAGCTGCTGGAAGAAAGGATGGTCCGGCGGCAGGTCGTGGAAGAGTTCCACCGCGTTCTCGGCGATCTCGAGCCCCATGGCGTAGAGATCCGTGCTGAGGCCGGTTTCACGGAAGAGCTGCTGGAAATAGGGATGCGCGGCAAGCCTCCGATTGGTCATCAAAGGCCGCTTCATCGTGCCGAAGAGCAAATTCTCGCCAACCGTCGCCTGGGCGTTGTAGGCGTCGAAATCGAAAGGCACGACGATCGTGTCGAGCCCCTCGTCGCGCAGCCGGTCGCGCAGCGAGGCGCGGAGCGCCACGACGTGGTTGCTGACTGCCACATGCACATCGGTATTGACGGTCGAGCGCAGCGCCAGATCGAGGATGTCCTGCGAGATCAGGACGGCGTCGAGCACCGGGCGGATCGCTTTCAGCAGGTCCTCGGGCCCACTGGCGCCGGCGGCCTTGTAGTCCACCCAGTCGCTGTTGAGGTCGAGCGTCGGATTGCCGGCCTTCTCTGCCTCGGCGGAATGCCATTTGTACTCCAACGCTTCCCGCTCGTCGTAAACGGGATCGGTCATCGGCGCATGTTTGAGGCCGTAGAGCAGATTGCTGGCCAGCGTGCCGTGGAAGAAGAAAGTGTCGGCCGAGGCATAGGAGATCCGCCGGCCGGTAATTGATTCCGGCAGGTCCAGGAGATCGCGCCCGTCGATGGTGATGCGGCCGGAGTCCGGCCAGACCATGCGGCCGAGCGCTTCGGCGAAGGCTTCCGCGCCGCTGCCGTTCGGCCCGACGATCGCCACCGTCTCGTTCGGCTTGATCTCGACGGAGACGTGATCGACGAGGCGGGCGCCGCTGTCGTCGGAGAGCGACAGATTGGTGACGACGAGCGCGCTCGTCAGCGCCCCGACCGGGGCAATCGCGAGTTCCTGGATACGGCTGTCGATCAGCGGCTCGACATTGAACTGCTCGTAGACCTGCTGGTACTTCACCTGCACGTCCTGGCGCATCTGGTCCCAGTCGATCAGTTCCTTCAGCGGCCCGGGCAGGTCCTTGTAGGCTGATATGACGGCGACGAGCTGGCCGATGTCGAGCCGGCCCTGCAGCGCCAGGTAGCCGCCGATCGCGTAAAACAGGAACGGCGTGACCTGGGCGAGGAAGTTGTTGATGAACTTCACCAGGAACTTCCACTGGTAAAGATCGTAGCGGATCGAGAAGATCCGGCCGAGCCGCGAGGCGATGTCGGCGCGTTCGAGGTTCGATGTGTCGTTGCCGTGGATCGTGCCGATGCCCTCGACGATTTCGCCGACGCGGCCGGAGAGCTCGCGCGCCGTCAGCTGCCGCTGGCGGCCGAGGTCCAGCAGGCGCTTGCGCATGCGGGGAATGACGACCGCCTGTACGCCGACGATGCCGGCGGCGATCATGCCGAGCCAGAAATTCTGCACGATGATGAAGGCGAGCGCCGTGATCGCCTGGCCGCCAAGAAGGGCAGGGGAGACGAAGGCATCGCCGGTGAAGCCGCCCATCGGCTCCACCTCGTCCTTGATCATGGTGGCGATTTCGGCCGATTTTACACGCTTGAAGTGGATGGGCGGAAAACGCAGCACCCGGTCGATCAGCTCGAAGCGGATACGGCGCAGCATGCGCTCGCCGAGCCGGCCTTTATAGGTGTTGATGTAGAACTTGAAGAGGCCGTTCAGCACCACCAGCGCCAGAAACACCAGGCTGAGGGCCATCAACATCTGGAAACGATTGAGCTGCAACCCTTGGAAGAATTCGACATGGCCGATCAGCGGGATGTCATAGGCAATATGCATGAAGGTCTGCCTTGCGCCCGGACCTTCGAAACCGTCACCCTGGATCGGTCCGTTGACGATCTGCTTCGGCAGGTCGAAGGACAGGAAGTAGGGCACCATCGAGGCGGCGACGACAGCCAGAATCCACAGCTGCTGCAGCCGCGTGTTCTTCCAGATGTAGCGGGCGAGGCTTTTTTCCATGGCTAACCGTCAGCTTGCTGGGAAATTCCGGGGGCGCGATCCGGGCGCCGGGACGGGGAGGATTTTTGAGAACAGGACCATGCAGCCGGACCGCCGATATCGCAATGAAAACAAGGCGAAGCGACCGGCTGCAGAAATGCCGATTCTCGCCGGAACTCTGCTTATATCACAGGAATTTTGGATTAGGCGAGGGATTCGGCAATCATGGAGCGAATGATGGCGGCGGTTTTCTCCGCTCCGGCGAGATCGAGCAAGACCGGCCCCCTTAGCTGTGCCGCGAGCGCCTTTTCGACGGCCTCCCTCACATGGCCCGACGTCAGTCCGTCTTCTGGCAGAATATCGGCGAGGCCGAGTGCCTGCAGCCGTTCGGCGCGCACCGACTGCTCGGTTTCGCCGCCGGCGACGAAGGGGATGAGGATCGCCCGGCACTCGGTGCGCAGGAGATCGCCGACGGTGTTGTAGCCTGCCTGCGAGATCGACACCTTGGCGCTGCGCAGCAGCGAGGGAAAATCCTTTCGGAAGCGCACCAGCGTCACATTCGGGGCTGCGTCTCCAGACAGCGCGGCGAAATCGGCCTCCGGCAGGTTGGGGCCGGCGACCAGCAGCCAGCGAAGATCGGCGGGTAACAGCGCTGCTGCCTCTTTGGCCGCGCCGATCAGCACAGCACCGACCGCGCCGCCGCCCGCCGATGCGATGATGTCGAATGTCTCGGTCGGTTCCGGCGCCGGCGGTGGTGCGACGAGGCCGGTATAACGCAGCCTGTCGGCGATCTCGGATGTCAGCGGGAAGGTGTCCTCGAGCCTGATGAAATCGGGATCGCCGTGGACGAGCACGGCATCGAAATGATCCTTGACCAGCTTGGCGGTCTCCGCGTCGCGGCCGGCCTTGCGGTTTTCCTGCAGGATGTCGCGCACCGAGCTTAGGAGTTTCGGCCGAGGTTCGGCCTTTTCGATCGCCTCGAGCAAGGGCAGCAGTTCGAAGCGCATCTGTCGCCGGCCGAAGGGGAAGGCTTCGATGATGACGACATCGGGCCTTGCTGCATGGAAGGCATCGAGCAGCAGCGCGCGGCGGGCATTGAGGAAATCCTCGCCCGCTGGCCGGCCATCGGCATCGGCGAGGCCGGAAAAACCGGCATTGCTGGCAACGACCGCCGGCAAAGCCACGGTCTTTATACCCTCGCCGGGAAAGCCCGGCACCGGCAGGCCGCCGGTCACGACAGTCACGTCAAAACCGTCCGTCACCAGTGCATTGGCGATGCGGCTGGCGCGGGCTATGTGGCCGATGCCGAGCAGATGCTGGACATAGAAGAAAATACGCGGTGCCGTCATGACGCCTTCTGCCATTCGGCCTCGAACAGGCCGGTGAGCTGTCTGATGCTGGAGTGATAGTCGAAATGTTCGCGCACCTGGTTTTCGGCGGCGTCGCCGAGGCGCTTGCGCAGGGCCGGGTCGCGGATTGCCGCCTCCAGCGCTCGGGCCAGCAGCGCCGGCTCCTCCGGCGGCACGACGAGGCCGTTTTCACCGTTTTTCAGGAGCTCCGGCACGCCGGATACTTCGGTCGAGAGGCAGACGAGCCGCTGGCTGGAGGCCTCGACCAGGACGTTCGGCAGGCCGTCGCGGTCGCCGTTGGCGGCGATGCGGCAGGCAAGCGCGAAGAGGTCGGCGCGGCGGTAATGATCGAGCACGTCTTCCTGCGCCATGGCGCCCTTCCAGACGATGCGGGGGGAAATGCCGAGTTCGGTGGCCAGCGCCTTCAGTTTCGCAAGCTCATCGCCGCCGCCGATATGGTCCATGCGCCAGTTAAGGTCGGCAGGCAGCAGTGCCAGCGCCCGCAGCAGCACGTCGTAACCCTTTTTCTCGACGGCGCGGCCGACGCTGAGGATGAAGGCCGGATCGTCGGGGTCACTACCGGTCCGGTCCGAGCGCTCGCCGGCAAAATGGCCGAAACGGGCGAGATCGAGACCGTGGTAACTCAAGTGCACGGTCTCCTTGCGTGATGTCAGCGTCCGCATGTGTTCATAGCCCGTCCTGGTGCAGGTGACGGTCCAGCGGGCGCTGCCGAGCTTTTCGTTCAGCTCCCAGTCGGGCGACGTCCAAATGTCCTTGGCGTGCGCCGAACAGGTCCAGGGTGTGTCCGTGAGGATGCTCGCATATTCCGTCACCGAGGCAGGCGTGTGGATGAAATGGGCATGCAGCCATTCGCCCTCGTCCGGCCATTCGCGCCCCAGCACCAGCGCCTGGCCGAGACGGCGGAAACGGTTGCGGGAGAGGTCGCGCTTGAGGTCGGCGAGGAAGCGTTTCATCAGCGCCTTGAAGCCGGGTTTGGAGAAACCGGCGACCAGGCCTTTCAGCACGCGGATCGGCTCCTCGTGCAGATATTCCGGCAGATAGACGACGCGCGCCCTGATCTCGTCATGCACGGGATGGCGCTTCTTGTCGGTCGGACGGCGCATCGAAATCAGCGTGAGGTCGAAGCCGGCCTTTTCGAGGCCAAGCAGTTCCTGGGCGATGAAGGTTTCCGAAAGGCGGGGATAGCCTTTCAGCACGACGAGGATCTTGCGGCGTGGCGGCAAGGCTGTGCCCTATTCCGCGCCGACGAGGGAAAGGTGGCTGCCGCGGCCGTCGATCCACCGGCCGACGGTCTGCGAGATATGGTCCAGCCCTTCGAGACGCATATTGCCGCCGCTCTTTGACGGCGGCTGGCGGAAGGGCAGGCGCTTCAGCGCTTCAGCCATGATTGTGGGGTCGACCGACTGATCCGGCAGCAGCATGTCGACGAGGCCGAGCTCGCTTGCCCGCTGGGCGCGCAGCAGCTGTTCCTCGCGTGGCTTGACGCGCGGCACGATGAGGGCCGGTTTGTCGAAGGAGAGGATCTCGCAATAGGTGTTGTAGCCGCCCATGGCGACGACGCCGGTGGCGCTGTCGATCAGCTCTTCCATGTGGTTGTCGAACTCGATCACCTCGATATAGGGGATCGCTTCTCCCTTCTGCACCAGCTTGGCCCGCTCGGCGGCCGGCATATAGGGGCCGAGCACGACGAGCGCCTTCTGCGTCAGCGTCGGGTCGGCCTCGTAGGCGTTCATGACGTCGTGGACGAGATCGGAGCCGTCGCCGCCACCACCAGTCGTGACGAGGATGTAATTATCCTTGCGGGCGTTGATCGAGGTCTTTCCCCTGGAGACGCTACGCTGCAGGAAGCCGACGAAATCCATCTTCCGGCGCAGGCTGGCCGGCACGTCGAGGCCGATCAGCGGATCGTAGAAATCCGGCGGACCGTAGACCCAGACGCTGTCGTAATACTGGTCGATCTTCTGCATGATGCTGTTTTTCTTCCACTCGGCCTCGAGCAGATGCGGCGCATCCATGATCTCGCGCAGCCCCAGCACCAGGACGGTGCCGCGAGCCTTGAGATAAGCCAACGTATCCTCGACCTCGCCCTTCAGCCCCATCGGTTCCTTGTCGACGATGAAGATATCGGGCTGGAAGGTCTCGGCCGTGTGGCGGATGCTCGACTCGCGCATCTTCAGCG
>NZ_JBFUAY010000173.1:0-9707 GCF_056406015.1 Rhizobium sp. P1_E1
GCCACCAGTCCGGCAATATGACTTGAATGGCGCGGGGATCGAGCGCGGCGGCGCGGCGGACCCGATTGAGCATGATCAGCGGATCGGGCTGGCAGGCGCCGATGACGAATGGCATAGAGGAAGCCTTGCAGCGTTCGGCCAGCATTGCCTGGATACTGTCGAACTCCTCCTCCGTCTGATTGTGGAATTCGCCGGCAGTGCCGTTCGAATAAATACCATCGACGCCGGCATCGATGAGGATATCGATCTCTTCACCGAGCTTGTCGAATTCGATGCTGTCATCGGCTGCGATCGGTAGAAGCAGGCTCGCCCAGTTTCCGCCGATGGCGGGATGTGGCGTCGTCGCGTTCATCTATTGTCTCCGGTGGATGGCGGATCAGTTGAGGTCGTCGCGGATACAGGCCTTGAGGTGGCCGGGAGCGACTTCCCGCAATTGCGGGATCGTACCGGCGCAGGCATCGAGCGCGCTTGGACAGCGCGTGCGGAAGACACATCCGCTCGGCGGATTGGCCGGGCTTGGAATATCGCCTTTCAGGATCTGCCTGTTGCGGCGGGCATCCGGATCGGGCGACGGAATCGCCGAGAGCAGGGCGCGCGTATAGGGATGCTGTGGTCTCGCATAGAGATCGGCACTCGGCGCGACTTCCATGATGCGGCCGAGATAGAGCACGATCACCCGGTCGCAGATATATTCGACGACGGCGAGGTCATGCGAGATGAACAGCATGGTCAGGCCAAGCCGCTGCTGCAGTTCGCGCAGCAGGTTGATCACCTGCGCCTGGATCGACACGTCGAGCGCCGAAACCGGCTCGTCGGCGACGATGAATTCGGGTGACAACGTCAACGCACGGGCGATCCCGATGCGCTGGCGCTGGCCGCCGGAAAATTCATGCGCGTAGCGATTGATCGCGTCGGCGGGCAGGTCGACCTGGGCCAGTGCCGACCGCGCCCGTTCGAGCCTGTCACGGGCGGTGCCGATCCCCTGGATCTTCAGGCCTTCTGTCAGGATCTCGCCGATCGTCATGCGCGGCGACAGGCTGGCGAAGGGGTCCTGGAAAATATACTGCATGCGCGGCCGTTGTCGTCTGAGCGCGGAGGCGGAAAGCGCTGTGAGTTCCGTGCCGTCGAAGCGGACGCTGCCAGACGACGGCTCGACGAGGCGAAGGACGGTACGCCCGATCGTGGTCTTTCCGCTGCCGGATTCGCCGACAAGCCCCACGACTTCACCCTTGCCGAGATCGAAGGAGATGCCCTGGAGAATGTTCAGCCGCGTGCCACGGGAAGTATAGTGTTTCGAAAGGTCGCGGACGGAGAGCAGGGGGGTGCTCATCTAGATCTCCTTCCATCTGATGCAGCGGCTGCGGTGCTGCGAATTGACCTGTTCGAGCGCGGGAACCGCGACGCGACAGGCATCGATCGCGAATTTGCAGCGCGGGGAAAAGGCGCAGCCGCTCGGGATGTTCATCAGGCTCGGGACCATGCCGGGAATGGCGGCGAGCTTTTCGCCGGCCTGTTTCATCCGCGCTGCATCGCCAAGGCGCGGCATGGAGGCGAGAAGGCCCATCGTGTAGGGATGCTTGGGATTGCGGAAAACCTCGCCGACCGGCCCTTCTTCGACGATTCGGCCGGCATACATCACCGCAACGCGGTGGGCGATTTCGGCGACGACACCGAGATTGTGTGTGACGAAGAGCATGGCCATGCCACGCTCACGCTGCAGTTTGAGAAGCAGGTCGAGAATCTGCGCCTGGATCGTCACGTCGAGCGCCGTGGTCGGCTCGTCGGCGATCAGCAGCGCCGGATCGCAGGCGAGCGCCATGGCGATCGTCGCACGCTGCCGCATGCCGCCCGACAGTTCGTGCGGATATTGGCCGGCACGGCGTCGAGCGTCCGGTATGCCGACGCTTTCAAGCAACGCGACGGCTGCGTCCATCGCCGCCTTGCGGTCGGCGCCGCGATGGATGCGAATCGGCTCGCCAATCTGGTCGCCGATAGTGAAGACGGGATTGAGGCTCGACATCGGCTCCTGGAATATCATGCCGATGTCGTCGCCCCTGATCCTGCGCATGCTCTCTTCGTCGAGGGAAACGAGATCTCTGACCGCGCCGCCGCTGGTCGCGAGGCGGATGCTGCCTGCGGCGATCACGCCGATATTGCGGGTGAGCAACCGCATGACCGACAGGCTGGTGACCGACTTGCCGGAGCCGGATTCGCCGACGAGCGCAAGCGTCTCGCCGGCGGCAACGGTCAGGTCGATATCGTTGACCGCCGTGATCTCGCCGCCGCGGGTACGGAAGATCGTTCGCAATCCCTTGATGTCGAGAACGGGTTCGGCGGTTTGTTCCATCAGTCGTCTCAGTTCAGCAGGCCGGTTGCACGCAGGATCTCGTCGATCCGTGCCGTTTCCGTCTCGTTCAGGCTGGCACGCGGCCGCGGCATGACCGCAGAATCGATGATGCCGAGGCTACGCATGGCGGTCTTGAAAGCGCCGATCCCCGCTGCGCCGCCGCTGACGCGGCCCTGCGCGACCCAAACGATTTCGAAGAGGCGGCAGAGGCGCTCCTGTTCCTTCCTCGCGGCGACCCAGTCGCCGCGCTGCGCAGCATCCCAAAGGCGGACATAGCCGTGCGGATCGACATTGGCGATACCGGGGACAACGCCGTCGGCCCCCATCAACAAGGCGGTGTCGACGACGATCTCGGAGCCGGTCATCAGGAAGACGTCCTTGTGTTCGGCAAGGTCGAGGAGCGCATAGCGGAAGTTGCCGTCGTCGCCGCTGGAATCCTTGAGGCCGATAATCGCGCCTTCCCTAGCAAGCGTGACGACCGTCTGGCGCTGCAGCTTGACGTGAACGCAAACGGGAATGTCGTAGGCGATCAGCGGAATGTCCACCGCGTCTCTGACATAACGGAAGTGATCGAGGATCTCGGACTGGCTGGTGACTGTGTAAAATGGCGCCGTCACGACGACCGCGTCGGCACCGGCGGACTTTGCAACCTTTGCGTGGGCGATGACGCGATCCGTGGTCGGATCGATGACGCCGACGATCAACGGCACGCGGCCATTCACTACCTTGGCCGAATGTTCGATGATTTCCCGCCGGGTCTTCTCGTCATGGAAGATCACCTCGCTTGTCGAGCCGAGGACGAATACGCCATGGCAACCGGCATCGATCAGGTGCTCGAGCACACGCGTATACGAAGGATAGTCGACGGTGAAATCCGGATTGAGCGGGGTTACGACGGGAGGGACGACACCCTTGAATTTGGTCATTTTCGCTTCTTTCGATTGTCAGTTCAGTTCGGCACGCGGGTCGAAGGCATCTCTGAGGCCATCGCCAATGAAATTGATTGCCAGGACGGCAAGGATGAGCGCGGCGCCGGGGAAGAGCCATTGCCACGGATATTGTTCGAGCACGGCGGTCGAGCGGGCCGCGTTCAGCATGTTGCCCCAGCTGGCCGCCGGCGGGGCGATGCCGAGACCGAGGAAGGACAGGCCGGCCTCGAGCAGGATGGCATTGGCGATCTGCAGCGTCGCATAGACCACGAGGATATCGATCGAGTTCGGCAGGCCGTGGCGAAAGAGCAGATGTCCGATGCCAGCGCCCATGCCGCGGGCGGCCAGGACGAAGTCGCGTTCACGCAATTCCAGCAGCCGCGAGCGGATCATGCGCGCAAGCAGCGGCCAGGAAAGTAGCGAGATGACGATCACGGTCGGCCAGATGCCGGTACCAGCGATCGAGGCGAGCACAAGCAGGAAGATGACGGGCGGCACGGTCATCACCAGGTCGACGAAGCGCATCGAGACGGCGTCCGTCCAACGTCCCGCAAGCGCCGAGATGGCCCCGAAGAGAAACCCGATGACTGCAGAAAGCGCGGTCGATGCGACGGCGACCAGGAGCGAAATCCGGCCACCTTCGAGCACGCGGGCGAAGACGTCGCGTCCGACGCCGTCGGCTCCGAACCAGTGCGTTGGCGTCGGGCCGCTATTCATCGCCAGGAGATCGATGTCGTTCGGCCGGAAAGCCCACCACAGCGGATAGGAGAGGATCAACAGCAGCATTGGCGTGGCGATGCAGACGCCGGCAACGGCTGCGCGATTGAGCAGAAACCGACTGAAGGCGCGGGCAAGTGGCCCCGGGCTGCGGCGTTCGGGAGAGCGTGCCAGCATATCAACCCACCTTGATGCGCGGGTCGACGACCGCATAGGTGATGTCGGTCAGAAGATTGACGACGATAACGCAAGTGCCGATGACGAGCGTCGCCCCCATGATGACGGGGTAGTCACGGGTCTGCACGGCATCGACGAGCAGGAGCCCCATGCCCGGCCAGTTGAAGACGCTCTCGATGAAGATGGCGCCGCCGATTGCAAGCCCGATGGCGGAGCCGATCAGCGTCACGATCGGCAGAAGCGCATTGCGCAAGGCATGTTTGCTGATGACCCAGAATTCACGAACACCCTTGGCCCGGGCCGTGCGCACGTAATCCTGGTTCAGGACTTCGAGCAGCGAAGCGCGCATGTAGCGCATGATCAATGCGGCTTGCGCGACAGACAGAAGTGCAGCCGGCAGGATCAGATGGTGGAGGAGATCGCCCACCGAGAATTCCTCGCCCGGCGTCAGCATGCCGCCGGACGGCATCCAGTGCAGGCGGACGGAGAAGACATAAAGGCCGATGAGCGCGCTGAGGAATGCTGGGCTCGAAATGCCGGCAAGCGCAATCACCGACAAGGAGAGATCGGCAAGCGAATTGCGGCGGACGGCGCCGATCACCCCGAAGGTGATGCCTGCGACGATGGCAAAGACAAGTGCGGTGCCCATCAAGAGCACTGTCGGGCCAATCCGTGACAGCACCAGACCGAGAACCGGTTGATCGAGACGCTTGATCGAATAGCCGAGATTGCCCGTCAGCGCCTGCTGCAGCCAGCCCAGATACTGCACCGGCAAGGGTTGATCGAGCCCGAGACTTCTACGCAGATCGGCAAGATCTGACGGCGACATCGGTAGGTTCGGATCGATATAGGCATCGATCGGATCGCCGGGCGTCAGGCGCAGCAGCAGGAAGATCAGCATGCTCAGGGCGACGAGCATGCCTATTCCTATCACCAGGCGTCTCAGACTATATTGGAGCATCGGCAATCCGTCTTATCGGGCCGTCTTGTCAGGCCGTCTTGACAGGGTGGCCGAGGCCACCCTCAAGGCTTTTCGGAAAACGCCTATTCGGCGATCGACCACTTCTGCGGGTTGGCCTGGTAGGGGCCGCCGCCCGGCGCCGGCGTCCAGACGAAATCCTTCACCTTGGTCGAGACGATGCCGTAGCGGTTTGCCACCCAGAGCGTCGCCCACGGTAGGTTCGTGTTCATCACCTTGCAGACGTCCTGGTAGGCAGCATCCCGCTTGGTGCTGTCCGGCTCGGCCAGCGCTGTATCGAGTGCCTTGGTGAGGTCAGGCATGCGAACCCTGGCGACATTCGGTCCGGCCGGAGGAATCTGCTTCTCGTTGAGGCCGACATTGATGCTTCCGGCATCCGGCCCGTTCTGCAGCCCGGCGTAAACCAGCTGGAACTGGGCAATATCCGGCGTCGCATTGAGCACGATGCTGTTATAAGTCGGCGCATCGACGGCGCGCGGGACGATGTTGATGCCGACCTGGGCCAGCATCGCCTGGACTGCCGCAAGTACGTTGGTGGCAAGCGGCGTGGTGTAATAGGTCAGAAGCGTGATCGGCTTGCCGCCGTTGATCTGGTCCCAGCCGGCTTCGGTCAGCAACTGCTTGGCCTTCTCGGGATCGTAGGCATAGGTGTCGATATCAGGCGGTGTCAGCTGTTCGGCGACATAGGCGCAATTGGCAGGCTTGGCCGCACCACCATAGAGGCTCTGGATGATGGCATCGCGATTGATCGCGTACATCACCGCCTGGCGCACGCGCACATCCTTCCAGAGCGGAGAATCGTGGTTGAAGCCGAGATAGTTGACGACGAAAGAGTTGCCTTCGATGACCTTGAAGTCCTTGTTGTCCTTGAAGGTCGGCACATCGTTGGAATCGACATAGGTGAACTGGATTTCGCCGGATCTTAGTGCCGCGATCGCCGCGGCCGGGTTGGCGAAATAGCGATCGATAACGCGTTCCAGTGCGGGCTTGCCACCGCGATAATCGGTGTTTGCGGCAAGTTCGACATACTGATCCGAGACGTATTTGGTGAATTTGAACGGGCCGGTGCCGATCGGCGCGGTGGACCACCATGTGTTCTTTGCCAGTTGGTCGGCCGGAATCGAGGCGAGCGCATGCTCGGGCARCATCATCACCTTGGTCATCGTATCGAGAAAACTGCTGCTCGGTGCGCTGAGCTTGATGACAACAGTGTGATCGTCCGGCGTCTCGACGGACGATATGCCCTTCAATCGGGCGGCGAGTACCGAGCCGGTTTTCGCATCCATCGCAAGGGTCATGGTGAACTTCGCGTCATTGGCGGTAAACGGTTTGCCGTCGTGCCATTTGGCGTCCGCCAGCTTGAACGTGTAGCTCATCTGGTCCGGGCTGACCTCGTAGGAGCTTGCCAGCGCGCCGACGACCTTCTGCAGCTTCTCGTCATAGGTGATCAGCGGTTCGTAGTAGACGCTGAGCCAGGTGAAGCCGGCGGTGGCGGCAAGCGGATTGAAGTTGCCCTGGAAGCCTCCGGGGCCGACATCGAAGCCACCCGACAGCGTGGCTGCCTGAGCCTGGGTTGCAATTCCCGAAACGACAAGAGCCGGAACGGCAGCCGTCGACAGCAGGGCGCCAAGCGCAATAACGGATAATCTAGACAGTCTTTTCATGTGTTCCTCCCACGTTTGAACTTGTCTTGTTGTTGGCAATCACCCGGGCAATGCCCTCGTAGTGACGATCCAGGCGTCTGCGCGCCTCCTCCAGATCCCTTGCCTCGATCGCATCGACGATCGCGGCATGGTCGCGCCACGTCGCCATCGGATCGGTATTTTCAAGATTGACGAAATCCGATGCCTTGTAGAAGGCGAGCCAGAAGACATCGATCAGCCGCACGAGCGTTTCATTGTCCTGGCAGCGGAACAGCAGTCGGTGGAACAGCTGGTCGTCTTCCGCAAAGGTTTCACCGCGTTCGGCATGGGAGCGCATTCGATTGACGGTGGCGCGCAGTTCGGCGATGTCCTCTTCCCCGATCACGTCGATCGTCTTGCTGATCAATCCCACTTCCAGCGTGCGTCGGATTTCGAGGACTTCCTCGATCTGTCGCAGGGCGCCGCCGAGGCCGTAGGCGAGGTTGTCGAGAAGCGGCTCGAAGGAAAAGGCCTTCACGAAGATACCGACGCCGCGCCGCGTCTCCAGCACACCGAGCGATTCCAAAGCTTTGATGCCTTCCCTCAGCGAATTGCGGCTGACGCCGAGCTGGGTGGCAAGCTCTCCTTCCGCCGGAAGCAGGGTTCCGGGCGCAAGGCCATTGTCGTCGATATAGGCGCGCAGACTTTCCTGCACGGAGACATGCAGCAGCGGCGCGCGCGTCAGCGGCTTCATCGATTTCAATGTCATGCCGGCCACTCTCTCGCATCGCCAATAAGATGGATATTACATATCCACTTGTAGGATATCTGTCAAATGGTCAGGCTTAAACGATTGACACCGAACCCCGCTCGCATCTGGTTGAGGCGGTCGTTCCTGGGGGCCAGAACGACAAGATGCAAACAGCTCAGTTTTCCTGGAACGACCTCAGCCGGAGGCTTGACCGACCTCTGCAGCATGGACCACCACGCAGTTGCGGCCGGTCCTTTTGGCAAGGTAGAGTGCCGCATCGGCCTGTCGCTGCATGTGCTCTGCGGACACGAATTCACTGTTTTCCATCAATATCGCTATTCCGATGCTGACAGTGACCCAGGGACCGACGCGGGAGGTAGGATTTGGAAGAGACGCAGCTTCTACTCGGCTTCGAATTCTCTCAGCAACCAGCCGGGCCTCTTGTTCATCGGCGCGTGGGAGAAAGACGAGAAATTCTTCGCCTCCGTACCGGGCGACTTGGTCTCGCTCGTCTCTCATGCTGCTCTGAATGATGCCGGCAACTTTCACCAGGCAACGGTCGCCCTCGGCATGCCCGCGATTATCGTTGAGGCGCTTGAAGTCATCGACATCGCACATCAGCATCGCCGCGCTGCTCGTTCGTTTAAGGTCCTCGTTCCAGAAATGATGGAGCGTTTCCATCATCGAACGCCGGTTGGCGACACCGGTCAGCGGATCGGTCCGCGCCAGCAACTCCAGCTGGGAATTGGCGTCAGTAAGCTCCGCGAGGCGGCTTCGATCTCGTAACTCAAGCAAGAAGGTTTTCTRAGCAAAGATGGTGGCGGTGCGTCTGGCAACGACGGTTGCCGCCACACCGCTTGCGAAAAACAGCGTACCGGCGAGAGCACTCCCCACTTCAATGCCCGGATTTCGCAGCTGAAACACAAGATAAATACCGAGGGCAGCTGCACCGATCGTCATCGCCCAACCGAGTGGAACGGGAAATATGATAATGGCAGTGACGGCCACAAAGAGCATGATGGTCAAATGCCGCTCGTAAAACTCGCCACCGGTGTTAACGCCCACCAAGGCTACCGAAAGAAGGATGAGAAAAACAGCCGAGAGGAGGAAAACTCCCTGCACCCACAAAGCGTGCGGCCGCAGGAAGGCTATCGCGGCGACAAGAGCTGCGGGGGGAAGGATAGACGCTGGCCAAAGCATCGACATTACGGTTTCGGTCGGAAGCAAGATCGCGTTGAGGCCCAACGTCAGAACGTCGAGCACGATAACCCAAACCATCCACGCGCGGATGATCTTGGCAGTCCGCGGCCAGGAGCGTTCGCGAAAAAGCTGAGCCAGTTCCCCATTGAAGCGGATATCACGCGTGCGTCCACCGAGCAGGCGCTCGACTTGCTCCACAATGGCCGGGCTCAACCTCTGGAGAGGTTTCCGCGAAGACGCCCTTACCGGTTTGATAGGAGCTGTGGTTCGCTCGGTATCCATGTGTCGGATCTAGGGAGCAGACGACCGGAGGCAAGACGAGCCGCAAATTCCGCCCCAAAAGACGATATGCTTGCCCYAATGATTTTGTACCAGGGGACGACAGCATGTCGTTAACGTGTCATATCGGGTCAAAGTCTCACGCGTGCCAGGCCGAATTTGCGTTCGATTCCTTTCAAGACCCCAATCATCCTCGATGAGGTAGGCCATCCAATGATCAAAGCTCGCCCGAAGCGAGATTGAGGAGGATGCCCGCTGAAATCCGACGAAAGGCGATATATGCATCTTCGAGAAACTGAGGTTCTGGAAATAGGCGGGTTGTTGGTTCACATCCGTTCAAGGCGGTCGAACGTGGCGAAGATTACTTAAGAGCGCTTACCTTAGCTTTCTCCTTATTTAAATAAAGCCACGCTTGCTTAAATAGCGGCCGAAACCCATACTCGCGTCGCGATCCTTAGCGAAGGCAATGATCCTTTGCCCCCAACCGCGTGAACATCCAATAATAATCTACGGGTCGACGGTTCGAACCCCTTCAACGCGATGGCTACGGCTGCTGCACAATGTTTAACGGGGCACGGCACAATGCGTCCTGAGCCTGGCGAGCACGCTGGAAAAGGCATTCCCACCGGCGTCAGTAAACCAATCGAGCCCGTATCGTTCCTTGAATCTGGCGGAGTGCATCAAGTATATCATTTGCAGTTTGGCC
>NZ_JBFUAY010000174.1:0-9698 GCF_056406015.1 Rhizobium sp. P1_E1
GTCTTTAGATCATTCAGCGGCGGCAACGGCCGCGCGGCGGCCGATCGTTGCCTGGGTCAGCGCGAAGGCTGAGAAGGCGCAGAGCGCGATGCCGGCGGCCATCGGAACGGCAGTGCCGTCGAAGAAGACGCTCGATATGACCATGGCGACGGCGGCGATCACGAAGTGCAGCGTGCCCATCAGCGACGAGGCTGTGCCGGCGATCTCGCCGTGATCCTCAAGGGCAAGCACCGCGCTCGTCGGGATGACGAGGCCGAGGAAGCCGTAGCCGATGAACAGGAAGGTCGCCAGGACAGGCAGCTGGTTGAAGCCTGAGGCCATCACCACCGCCATCACCACCATCGCAAGCGCATAAGCGCTGACCGCAATCCGCATCACGCGCACCAGGCCGAAACGCTCGCCGAGCCAGCCCGTGGCCTGCGATACCGCGAAGAAGGACACGGCGTTGATCGAGAAGGCGAAGCTGTATTGCGTCGGCGTCAGCCCGTAATGCTGGATCAACACGAAGGGCGAGTTGGCGAGATAGACGAGGAAGCTCGAAATGCCGAGGCCGCCGATGAAGGTCAGCGTCAGGAAATTGCGGTCGGTGAGCAGCAGGCGATAGGCCGCCATGGCGCTGCTCAGACCGCTGCCGCTGCGTTCGTTCGCCGAACGGGTTTCCTCCAGCTGGGTCGCAAGCAGGACGAGGCCGATGAAGGCGGCGATCGTCACGGCCCAGAATACGCCGCGCCAGCCGTAGAACTCGATGACGGCGCTGCCCGTCAGCGGCGCCAGGATCGGCGAGATCGAGAAGACCAGCATCAGCAGCGACATCAGGCGCGCGGCCTGCACGCCGGTGTGCATGTCGCGGACGATGGCGCGCGGAATGACCATGCCGGCGGCTCCGCCGATACCCTGAACGAAACGGAAGGCGATCAGCGTTTCGATATCGGTCGCCAGCGCACAGCCGATCGAGGCGACAGCGAAGAGGCCGATGCCGAGATAGAGCGGCAGCTTGCGGCCCCACATGTCCGACAGCGGCCCATAGACGAGCTGGGCGAGCGCAAAGGAGATGAAGAAGGCAAGAAGGGTTAGCTGGGTGACGTTGTTATCGGCATGCAGGTCCTGGCCGATGGACGGCAGTGCAGGCAGATACATGTCGATGGCAAAGGGCCCGATGGCCGACAGAAGGCCGAGAATGAGGGCAATGCGAAAGAAGGGAGCCGTCATAATGGTGATCTTTCATAAAGGCGCGGCGGAGGTACCGGATCGTCGCTCCGCTACATTGCTCTTAGAGCGCCGTGCGTCCTCTCGGATGCACGAAGGACTCTAACTCTTTGAATTTACGCATCGTGCTTTCCGGAAATCGGGACCGATTTTCGGGCCGATGCGCTAGGGTTCAATGATGATCGTTCGCGCGAAGACGAAGTTGGGAGCTCATATCTTCAGCGGTGTAACCAAGACTGTCAACAAATTTGGACATAGATGTAAAATTAGACGCCATTGTCTAGAACGTCAAGACGTCTTATCTTCGCTATCATGAAAGATCGCATGACACCGGCAGCCCGAATGACGGGGCATACGCAGCGCGGACAATGCGCCAAGCGCATGTCGATCCTCGATGCCGCGGCCGACGTATTCTGCCGCCAGGGTTTTGCCGGCGCCAGCATCGACGAGATCGCCGCCGTCGCCTGTGTCTCGCGCCAGACGATCTACAATCACTATCGCGAGAAGGAAACGCTGTTCGTCGCCGTCGTCGAAGACGTCATGAACCGCGCCAACGCCATGCTGTTCTCCGTGCTTTCGACCTTTCCTGATCGCGCCGACGATCTGGAGGACGAGCTGACGGCCTTCGCCGTGCGCCTCAATAAGAACTGCATCTGCAACCACGACGGAAAATTTCTGCGCAAGCTGGTGCAGACAGAGGGCGAGCGATATCCGCACCTCTTCGAAAGCTGGCGCCAGCAGGGGCCGGGCAAGCTGATCACCGCACTTTCCGCACTTCTCGGGCGGCTTGCCCATAAGGGAGCGCTCGCCATTGACGATTTCGACGTCGCCGCCCGGCAGTTCGTGGCACTCGGCAATGCTGACCTGCAGATGATGATCCTTCTCGGCGGGACGCCCACCGATGAAGAACTGGAAAAGGCGGCGCGCAACGCGGTCCGTACCTTTCTCAAGGCCTATGGCAAGCCGGAGGCGGAAAAGGCCGGCCATCCGCCGCAGCTCGCAGCCATATCAGGCTGATCAAGCCTTTCCGATCAAGCCAGCCGATCAGGCAAAGACCGTCATCTGTGAGGGTACGACCGCGAACATGCCGACGCGGCGCGCGGCAAGATATTTCACCAGCTGCTCGACAACCGAAGGCATGACCGGCTTCTGAACCACGCCGACCGCGCCCTTGACGCCATCGGCGACCACTTCGGGATTGCCGGTCATGAAGACAACGGCAATGCCATGCTCCTGCGCCAGCCGTCGGCCGATCTCAGGCCCGGTCGGGCCGTCGGCGAGATTGACGTCGACGAAGGCGATATCGGCAAGCGGCGCCAGCCGCAACGCCTGTTCGCAATCATTCGCAAGGCCCGCGACCTGCATGCCCATGCCTTCCACCGTCGCCTCGAGGTCCAGGGCGATCAGGAATTCATCTTCGACGATCAATACTCTCTGTTTCATGAGATCATCTCGTTGCCAGCGCCGCACGACATTGGTGGCCATGATACGTCCCCTTGGTTACGCCCATACTTCTAAAGAGGGATCCGCTCCGGCAGCCTATCCCACGCGAAACTCACGGTGGTAACGGGCAATTCCACAATATGTTCCGCGGTGGAACGTGATTCTTTGGATTTAAGATATTGTTAACGTTGATAAATTCTTAAACTGACTGAGCAAAAACTGGATCGTGCTCAATCTCACGCCAGCCGGCTCGATGGGAGCGCGACAAGACGATATAATTATTTCTCCCTTTTGGGGGCCAGAATCTGAAGCGCATTGCCGGGGTGGATACTAATTCTTTGGTAGTTTTAAGCCCGCTGGGCGTATTTCGAACCTCCAGTCTCCTGCGGAGAAGGGTCTTGTTGTTTCGACGAATGCGCGCTTGTGGTGTTCTAACGCACGTAATTGCATGGCGGCCGAGCAGGTCTTTCGGCGCATGTCGTCCGCCTCCCTCAGCGCCAGTTCGCACATGCACTTCCCGTTCCGGTTTTCCTTCTTGCGGCCATCCTTTCGTTCGTCCTTCTTGTTGGCTTTGCGAAGGACGCCGCCGACGAATTTGGATTGACAACCGAACGGACGACGGTGATCCGTCCGCCCGACGAGTCACCCACACCACGTCTCTTCTTGTAGTCGTCGATGAAACGATCCCCGTATTGTTCTGCTTTCAATGACCCGACAGAACGAGCGTCTGAACCGGCAGGAGCAGCGCTTGAATTCGCAGAATCATCGCATGTACAAGTCCAACGGCGTCGACCATATGCAGGGCAAACCACCTAACCGTGCCAATGTTCGGATCGGCGAGCGCGTCGTGATTGTTGGTATAGGCGTTGGCGATGCAACTGCTTCCAGGCGGCACGCCATTGAGCCCTCCCGGATAAAGTGGCTGCAGAAAGACGGTCAGGGTTCCCGGCTGCGCCGTCTGCTGAACGTCGATGAGTTGATCCGTCGCGCGCAATTGTCCGGCCGCGATAACCTCCTGCACGTCGGTCACGACCATAGGAATGATCGTAAACGGCTTTCCGATGCAGGTTGCTTCGGCGATCATCCCCTTTTTCATAACCTGCGCTTCGATCTGGCCGAAGCCGGCGATTAGCGTGCTTTGTCCAGCGCCTTCTGGCACAAGGATCCCGGCAGGACGCAACATTGCATTGACGACGTCCCCGCGACGCAGCGTAAACTGTTGCACAGTACCCGCGACGCCGGCCCTTACGATGGTCTTGTCGAGTTCGACCTGCGCCTGCGCCAGGGCCGCTTCGGCGCTTGCTCTTTGAGCTGGCAACTGCACGGCGATCTGTGTCTCCAGGGTCAGCTTTTTCGCGACCGTTGCATCCAGCGCTCCCTTGCGGCCGTCGATCGTCGTTGCCAGGCGTTCGACCTCGCGCCTGGCGACAGCGTTGTTCGTCAGGAGCTGCGCCTTCATCTCGTATTCGTCGACTGCCGTCTGGTAGGCACCCTGCGCCTCTTTGATCTGGCCATCGACCCCTATAAGCTCGGTCTGGGTCACCTTTATTCCGGCCTCGACTTCTGCGACGCGCCGACGGGCCGTCTCCAGCGCCGCCTGCTGTTCGGAATTATCGAGCCTGAACAGTGGCGATMCGGCCTCGACCTTCTGGTTCAGCCCGATGAAAACTTCCTCTACACGTCCGGTTGCCTCGGGCATGATCGTGACGGTTCGAAATATCGCGGTGGCGGTCTGGGCTGATGGATGGAAGTAGAAAATCATCGTGATCAGCGAAACGGTCAGAAGAAGGCAGGCGGTGATACCCCACCGGAGTTCGTACCACACCGTATAAAGCGTGATGTCGCGGCCGATCCGCTTTCCCTGACCGTAGCGCCGGAACAGATAGTCGGGGAGGATCGTCAGCATGGAGCAGAGAAGCAACTCAAACATTCAGATATCCTCTCCGTGTACGCTGGTCTTGGACGGTGACGGTGTTGGCTCTGCTTCCACAGTATCTTCCGCTATCAGAGCAGGATCGCCTGTCGTGTCAGCCTGGCGGCCGGAGAGTTTGCCGAGAGACTGGGCGATTGAGTAAAGCGGCGTGGAGAAGTCGGGAATCTGAATGAAGGCCAGAAGCAGCCCGGCAATCCAGAAAAGATGGTTGTGGGTGAACAGTGAGATGAGCGCCAGGACGGCCACGATCTCCATCTGCACCTTGTTCGTACGGTGGGCTCTGCGTTCGGGAAGGGCGTGCAATTGGAAGTACAGATTTCCAACCGCGAGCACGGCCACCAGCAGAAAGACAACGACGACAACGAAAAGGTAGTCCGTCTGTCCGGGCGAAGTGATGAAAATCGGCAGGTGCTCGATTGCCGCTGGATGAACTGATTGCTCCATTGCTACCACCTAAGAGAAAAAGAGTGAAATGCGCCGTCGTCGAGAGCGTCTTCGATTTCTTTTGCCAGTGCCGCGACCAACTCCTCGTACATGCTACGGCGCTCGCCACGCGTCGGATCTATCGAGGCCTCCCACCTGGAAAGCTCGGGTTTTGCTTCCGCAAAGTCCATGTGCCGGAAACTGCCGCGTAGCAGCGGCCACGCCTCCGTCCATATTTCACTCCCAAGGCCACGACACAGACACGTCTGCTTCTCTGATGTAGGGAGACGTTGGCGGGGTTGTGGAGTATGTTACTGTATCATACGGGTTCACGATGACTGTCTCCAGGGGGATTGGGAGCGCCGACGAGGCACCGCGACAGCCGGGAGTTCGTTGGAATGCGACCTGATTTCCCGCTCAATGTCCTCACGGAATTGCAGATGCCGACTTGGCAGCCCGCCGATCATGACCACGTTATTGGTCGCAAGGCGGGGACGATGGTTCCTTATGCCGTCGGCGCCAGAGCGGCCATAACGGCGCTGAACCCTGCAGTTTCCCTTTGATCAACCGCACCATTGGCATCCATTGCTGCGCGGGACGGCGGCGATTAACTCTGAATCGCTGGGCCGCCAATGAGCAGTTGAAGATCTGCGGCCGCCGCTCCGGCCAACACTGGGCTATAAGCGGTCGTGTCAATCAGCCCTTGGCCTTCACGAGCACCGGTTGGCTGCGGTAGTCGGCCGGAAACAGCGACTTCAAGTTCTCGATTTTTGGCAGGTCGTTGTAGGCGATATAAGGATAGGTCGGATTGAGCGTCAGGAAATCCTGATGATAGGCCTCGGCGGGATAGAAGCCGGCGGCGTCAGACACCTTGGTGACGATCGGCTGCGGAAAGACATGCGCCTTGTCGAGCTGGCTAATATAGCTCAGGGCGATCTTGCGCTGTTGTGGATCGGAAACGAACAGCGCCGAACGATATTGCGTTCCCTGGTCCGGACCTTGGAAATTCAGCTGCGTCGGGTTGTGCGCCACAGAGAAGAAGATCTGTAGCAACTTGCCGTAGCTAACCTGTTTCGGATCGAACTTCACCTGGACGGATTCGGCGTGACCCGTCGAGCCGGTGCTGACGGTTTCGTACTGCGCCGTTTTGGCGTCGCCTCCGGCATAACCGGAGACGGCGCTCTCAACGCCCTTCACGTGCTGGAAGACGCCCTGGACGCCCCAGAAACAACCTCCGGCGAAAATGGCGGTCTCGGTGCCTGACCCGGCCACCTCGTCAATGGCCGGCGGCGGGATGACGACGGCATCCTCGGCCGCGCCCGCGGCACACACGCCGAACGAGAATAGGGTGGCTGCAAGGAGAGCGGCAAGCCTCCTGCGGTGGGAAGACGTGGACATGGCGCTACCTCCTGCGATCGCCCAAATCCTTGCTCATCCTTGCAAAAGCCGCAAATCACAAGGCGGTCACTCACGCCGATGTGACAGCTGGACGAAAGCGCCTGTGCGAAGATGAAACAGCGCTCAACTTGAGTTGACAATCTCGCGAGGAGTGAGGAGAGTGCCGCCGGTCAGAGCCAGCATTTCCGGGGGGAACCTATGTCCGTGCGCTCGTTCTTCGCTTTCGCGACAATCGCATTTTCCACGATCGCCATCAGCTTTTCCGCCGCCGCGGCGGACACCAAGCGCGACATCCAGACGATCAAGGACGCCRATTTCTTCGGCTTCGATCTTCGCACCGAGCAGAATGTCTCGCTCGATCAGTGCAAGACATCCTGCATCGGCGACAAGAGCTGCAAGGCCTTCACCTACAATCCCAAGGTGAAATGGTGCTTCCTGAAATCCGATTTCAAAACGATGAACGCCTTCCCCGGCGCCATCGCAGGCAAGATTGTCGAAACGGCCGGCCAGCAGGAGCGGGATATTGGTGCCGCGCCGCGGCTGACCTTCCTGACCAACGATCTCATCCAGCAGGCCCACGACTTCAAGGATAATCTGACCCTGGCCGACGACCAGCAGGGCCAGGGCGCCGACAGCCTGACGGCCAATGCCCGCATTGACCTCACTGCCAACAATCTGGCCGACGCGTTGAAGTCCTTCCATGGCGCGCTGTCGATCACACCTGACGACGCCGATCTTTGGCTCGAAACCGCCCGCGCCGCAGCTTCGCTCGGCACCGCCGAGAGCGGTACGAGCGGCCAGGCCGTGCTCGATGCGCTGAACGGATACGAGCTGACGCGCACCAAACCTAAGCGCGCCGAGGCGCTCGCCGTCCTCGCCGACGCCCTGGACCGAAACGCCAATTACCGCCCGGCGCTCGACGCCTACAAGGCGAGCCTGGCGCTGGTTGCCTCCGACGATGTGCAGGCGGCCTATCTGCAGCTGAAATCGACGCAAGGGTTCCGCATCACCGAACACACGGTCGATGCCGACAGCGCCACGCCGCGGGCCTGCGTCACCTTCTCCGAGGCACTCGTCAAGACCACCGACTACACCCCCTTCGTGACGCTGAACGGCGAAGCGCCGAAGGCCTTGGAAACCAAGGACAAGCAGATCTGCGTCGAGGGACTGACCCATGGCCAGACCTATAAGATCGGCTTCCGCACCGGCCTGCCGTCATCAGTCGACGAAGCGCTCGAAGCAGCCGTCAGCATCGACGTCTATATCAAGGACCGCAGCCAGATGGTGCGCTTCACCGGCGACAGCTTCGTGCTGCCATCGACGGCGCGCCGTGGCATCCCGATCGTCTCGGTCAATATGACCTCGGCCAACCTGAAGCTTTACCGCATCGGCGATCGCGCCATCGCACCGCTGCTGACCAACTCGCAGTTCCTATCCCAGCTCGACGGCTACAGCGCCCAGAACATCCAGGACCAGAGCGGCGAACTCGTCTGGCAGGGCTCGATCGACATCGCCAACGAGCTCAACAAGGACATCGCTACCAGTTTTCCGGTCGACGAGGCGCTGCCCGAGCGCAAGCCCGGCATCTACGTGATGACCGCAACGGCGGCAAACGGCCCCGCGCAGGAGTGGGATTCGCAGGCGACGCAATGGTTTCTGGTCTCCGATATCGGCGTCACCACCTATGCCGGTACGGACGGGCTCAACGTCTTCGCCCGCTCGCTCGCCTCGGCCAAGCCGATCGCAGGCGTAGAGCTGCAGCTGCTCGCCAAGAACAATGAAGTGCTCGGCACTGCCACCACCGACGAAAACGGCCGCGCCACCTTCACTGCCGGCCTGATCCGCGGCACGGCGGCGCTGACGCCCGCCGTCATTACCGCCAAAAACGGCACGTCGGACTACGTCTTCCTCGACATGACGCGCGCCGGCTTCGACCTCTCCGACCGTGGCGTGACGGGCCGCGCAGCACCCGGCGCGATCGACGTGCTGACCTTCACCGAACGCGGCATCTACCGCGCCGGCGAGACGGTGCATGCGCAGGCGCTCGCCCGCGACACCGATGGCAACGCCATCGAGAACCTGCCGCTCACTTTCATCTTCAGCCGCCCCGACGGTGTCGAAGACCGGCGGATCGTCAGCCAGACCAGCAATCTCGGCGGCTACTCCATCGATTTCCCGACCCAGGAAAACGCCATGCGCGGCACCTGGACGATGAACATCTATACCGATCCCAAGGGCAGCGCGATCGCCACCAAGAGTTTCCTCGTCGACGATTTCGTCCCCGATCGCACCGACATGGAGATCAAGACCGAGGCCAAGGAAGTCGGTCCGGACACGCCGGCGACGATCACCGTTTCGGGCAAATATCTCTACGGCGCCCCGGCCGCCGGCCTGACGCTCGAAGGCGACGTCGTCGTCAAGCCGACGCGCGAGAGTGCGGCCTACAAGGGCTTCCTCTTCGGCCTCGCCGACGAAGAGGCGAGCGAGGATTCGCGCCTGCCGATCGACGGCCTGCCGGAACTCGACGAGAACGGCGAAGCCTCGACCGACCTGACCATCAGCGACCTGCCGGCCACGACGCAGTTGCTCAACGCTACTGTCTATATGCGCATGCAGGAGGCGGGCGGCCGCGCCATCGAGCGCTCCTTGACCATTCCGGTGAAGAACCAGGGCGCTTCGATCGGCGTTAAGCCGGAATTTTCCGACGATCTGCCGGAGAATTCGATCGCCAACTTTACGGTGATCAGCGTCAAGGCCGACGGACAGAAGCAGGAGACGAAGGGCCTGCGCTGGAAATTCTATAGCCTCAACCGCGAATATCAGTGGTATCGCGAGGGAACCGCCTGGAAATACGAGCCGGTCTACACCGCCGAGCAGGTCTCCAACGGTAGCGTCGACGCGACGATGGACGGCGGCAAGATCTCCGTTCCGGTGACCTGGGGCCGCTATCGCCTCGAAGTGGAAAGCCCCGATGCCGACGGCCCGACCTCCAGCGTCGAATTCGACGCCGGCTGGTTCGTGACATCGACCTCGACGGAAACGCCCGACGGGCTTGAGATCGCCCTCGACAAGGACAGCTACAAGATCGGCGACACCGCCAAGCTGAAAGTCACCTCGCGCTATGGCGGCGAGCTGATGGTGACGGCCGGAACCGAAAAGCTGGTTGCCGTACAGAACGCCACGATCGGCGAGACCGGCGGCGAGGTCGATATCCCGGTTACATCAGACTGGGGTGCCGGTGCTTATGTGACCGCAACGCTCTTCCGCCCCGGCGACGCGCAGGACAGCCATATGC
>NZ_JBFUAY010000175.1:0-9634 GCF_056406015.1 Rhizobium sp. P1_E1
ATCTGGGCCAGGAGGATCTGGTGGAAGCCGACCTTGATGCTATTCGCAGAGCCGGCCTCAAACTCGGTCTTTCCACACATGACGAGACGGAGYTCGAAACGGCGTTGGCTGCGAAACCTGACTATGTGGCGCTCGGCCCGATCTATCCCACCGTTCTCAAGCAGATGAAATGGGCGCCGCAAGGTCTGGAACGGATCACGGATTGGAAGAAGCGTGTCGCACCCTTGCCGCTGGTGGCCATCGGAGGCTTGAATGTGGACAGGCTACAGGGCGTATTCGACGCGAGCGCTGACACCGTGGCGGTTGTCACCGACATCACCTTGAACGCCGATCCCGAAGCGCGGACGCGCGAATGGATCGATCGCACGGCACCGTGGCGTTATTGAGGGTACCACCACGCTTCCGTCGTGCGCTCTGCAGGAAGTCCACGTTGTTTTTGGCGCAGTATCCCGATATCGACGTGGAAATTAGCGTTGATGAGGGCCTGACCGGTATCGCAGCCGCGGCCGCAGGCGTAATCCGCCTTAGTAGCGTCTGTTGAGGTGGCTTTGTCCAATGCAAGCGGTGCAACCGACGCCGCTTCGCGAATCCGCTATTCATCCAATATGGCGGCTCAGGGCCGGTGCGCCGGCGCCAGTCTGGAGGTCTTTTCCGAATGGATTTCCGGCCACTTGCTATTCGGCGCCGGTGCAGTGCCAATCGCCGAAATGGACACCACGATCGCCGTTACCGCCGAGAAAAGCACGAGTGCATAGGTCATAGCTTTTGATCCTTTGAGGTTGGTTCCCAGCCATCCCGGCCGCAAACTGCTCTGGGAGGATGAATCAAAGGCTAATCAACATGGTTAAGCGCACGGATTTTTTCCCGCTTAGGGACAGAGCTCTGGATGAAACTTCCATCGCCACGGTCTTCGGGACCTTTGGCTTGCCGCGAGTTCCATTTTAAGCGCGATTGTCGGCCGCGGTTATTGGCGAAGTGATCGCAGCCGTTTGCGGATGATCAGAGAGTGGTTCGGAGGAAACATGGCCTGGAGAGACGTTCTGTTATCTTTTTAGGGCCAGTTCATAGCGCGATAACTTGGCCCATCAATCGCCAGCACCGCGATAACGGTGGCGAGAGAGATTTTTTAGGAGACGTACATTGAAAGGCATCACATGACCCAGCATGACGATTACCGCATCGAGCCCCGCGTCCCGGGCATCGACGATTACCTGCGCCTGCGATACCTGTCGGGCCTCAGCCCCTTTTCGAAAGAGGCGGCCGAAAGGGGGCTGCCCAACTCGATCTTTGGTGTCTGCCTGATGAGCGGCGACGCGGTAATTGGCATGGGTCGCATCATCGGCGACGGAGGCTGCTTCTTTCAAGTCACCGACGTCGCGATCATGCCCGAACACCAGGGCAGGGGGCTTGGCAAKATGATCATGGCTGCGCTGACGAACCATATCGAGAACCAGTTGCCAAAGACGGCCTATGTCAGTCTGATCGCCGACGTCCCGGCGAACCGCCTGTACCGACAGTTCGGTTTCGCTGAAACCGCGCCGCGCTCGGTCGGGATGGCGAGGAAAGTTGCCTGACGACAGGCCGTCCGGCGAGCCTTCCCGTCTTCTGCCGGCAGGCTTAGACGCGCAAATCCGCCGGGCGGCAATCATGGGATAAACCTCTCGATGTTCCACGACCATTCAAGACGGCCACGATGACCGACCGCGCAGCCGCGCTTTCTCGCATAGTTAAAAACAGAACAAGGATAGCTGCGACGATCTGGCGGCCAGATGAGGGGGGTGGCCATTCGAGGCAAATCGTCGGTGAGAGAGACGCATGAATCAAGTTTTATCGATGTGTTTCAACCCATTTTAAATTGATGAGCTCATAGCAGTTTCACTTCGTCACGGTGGTATTGATGCGTCGTATTGTCGAAAAGTCTATTTTAACTGGACTGCTTTCAGTGTTCGCCTCGCTGGCACTTTCGTTCATCATTGTTCCACTGTTGGGCGGACAAGTGGCAGGCGCTGGCCTATTCATGACGATTTTTTGCCCGCTGGCGATATCGATCCCGGCTTCGGCGCTGCATTTTACTCAGTCGGAAAAAGTCCGACGCGCTGAAGCTGCGACAAAAGAGGCTTTGAACAAGCTCGCGGACGCTTATGACGCCCTTCGCGTCCAATCTCGCACGGATGGCCTGACGGGCACCCTCACTCGCAGCGCCTTCCTTGAAGAGCTAGACGCGACCAGTCAACACGGTGTATCCGGCGCCTTGCTGTTTCTGGACCTCGACTATTTCAAGTCGATCAACGACCGATATGGTCATGCAACGGGCGATGAAGCACTCCACTGCACCGGTCTTATCCTCGCCCGCTACCAAGGGCAGTCAGGGTTCGCAGGACGCCTCGGGGGCGAAGAGTTCGGTCTGTTTCAACGCAATTTGACTCCTGCCGAGATGCTTATACGTAGCGAGGAAATCCGGGACGAGGTCGCGCGTATTGATCTGCGATCTCCTTCGGGTTCGAAAGTGCTAATCTCGGCGAGTATCGGTGTGTTTCATTGCCGGCCGGGGTTTCATCCACACTCTTGTTTGAAAGCCGCGGACGAAAACCTTTATCAGGCTAAAGCCTCGGGTAGAAACATGGTGATCGGGTAGCTGTCGAGCATATGTCCGAGGACCTTTCCACGATCACAGCTAGTGCTGAGAGTCCGAGAACCGGATATTCATGAATCGCTTGGGACACTCGGCCCCGGCGGGGCGCTGGGCGGCGCACATCGTGACGCGGACCGCGAACCAGCAAAAAGCTATTGATCCAGCGTTGATCCTGGATTGACATTGCGCGGCCATCCTTTGCCGCCCTGACGGACATCTCGTCATACTGACAAATGTGCTACTGAGTAGCAAATTAGGTTCAAAGGAGTTAAACCTATGAGTGTCAAATCGTCGATCTCGCTGACCGACCAGCAGGATGCGTTTGCCCGTTCGTTGGTGGAGAGCGGCCGGTATGCCAGCCTGAGCTCCGTTCTTCAGCAGGGCCTAGAACTGCTTCGCCAAAAGACGGAAACCGAGACCGTCGAAACGGCAGCGCTTCGCGAATTGGTTCAGCGGCGATTGAATGGACCTATGATTACTGCGACGGAAATGGAAAGCCGCGTCTCGGCAATGATTGAGCGGAAGCGACGGGTTCGTGTGGACTCTTGAATATTCTGAGGATGCCGAACGCGATTTCGAGTTGATCTTCGATCATCTGTTCGGCGCCTATGTCGAACTCGGGGACTCGCCTGACGAGGCGGTGGAGCGTACCGCTGAACGGATCCACAAACTGCGTGTCAAAATCGATCGTCTCGCCGATACGCCTTATATCGGGACTCTGCGGCCCGATATTCATCCCGGGATCCGGTTTCTTCAGCGGGACAAGGCAGCTATTTGGTTTCTACCGGTAGAAGATAGCCGCAAAATCATTGCCGCGGCAATTTTCTACAGCGCGCAGGACTACATCAGAAATATGCTCGCACGTATGCTGGCCCGATAAGGTCCCTACAGCCCTGTAGCTTTTACTCCCTGATTTCAATTGAAGCGCTAAGCTGAACACCCAGCCGGCAATTTTGACCGCTTGGGGAGGGCCCTTAAAGCCCAGACGCTTGGTGAGGTTGCTGCGGAAGCGGCCGCGCCGCCGCTGACGTTTGCGCGTCAACTCAGCCGAAGTGTGCCCCTGCTGTTTTTCAACGTAGCGCTCCTCGACATCGCCCGAGGAGGGCAAGGCCGGCGCGCAGCAAATGGCCGGTCAAGTTGCGTTCCTATTCATGGTCCGAGGGATGGAGCCCGAAGCATTTGATTGGTTCGATCACGATGCCAGGGGAACTTGCTCCAGTCCTCGATCGCTCCGTGACTCGCCGGAAACAGATTTTCGCGAACTGCCTCGAAGTCGGAGATCATCTCGGGTGCGCCTCAATTCCATTAAGGCACGGCAATCTGCTTATCCACTCAGAGAGGCACGAGCGTGCAGTCATGCGTGTTGAGATCGCTTTAAGTGACAGTCGGCTTGTCCACCAGCTTCTCGACCAATCGCCTGAGTTCCGACGGCGTCGTTTGACCAGCCACCACTTCATAATAGCCGATCCCGGCGCGTCGTAGCGCCTCCTTCTTTACCGCGTCACGCGCGGCCGTGGCTCCTTGATGGTGCGCTCCGCCCTGGTATTCGATGACGTCCGCGGTTGGCAGTTGCCGTCCACGAGGAGCAGGTCGACACGTTTGGAGTTGATGCAACTGTAGGCCTCCGGATCGGCACTTCGGAGGATCTCGCCCATTGAAACCTGCGCCATCACCTGCCAGGAGGAATTGCAGCCGATCACGACGCTGTCGAGCTCCCAAAACACCCGGGCTTCGCTTTTGTTCAGCAATGGTTGAATCGTGAAATTCGAGCGCATCACGATACGCAGTTGATCCGCAGCATCGACCGGTCGCAATCGCTCCGCAACTGGCGTCTGAAGCCAGGGCCTCGGTACGATGCGCTCGTTCCGGCGCCGGTTCTCCCAGCGTGATCTGCTTCTCTGCCGCCACGCCTGTTTGTTCATCGTGGCGAGGAACTGCTCAACGGCCATTCCGATGATAATGCCGACAAACAGTGCGGCGACTAACAGTTCCGGCTTTTCGAAGTCTGCAATCGTTATACCGCTCGAAGCGCCGGCTGCGGCAGCTCCGATGATCAGCCAAGGTGCTGCGAACAGCACCGACCTTTGGCGATATTGCATGCCCCTCTCCGGATTTCCCGCCAAGATAGTATTACGCTTTTACGATGCGCGAAAAGCTATCCAAAAGAATGAGGGCGCGCACGCATGAAGCTTCCCCCGAGGAACCGATATTGGCTCTAGCGGTCAGTTAACATCCGCCTCGGCGCAGGACGTTCCTACGTCCCTGGCACAAGCAGCGGCGCGGGCGGAGATTTCTGCGGAGGAACTGAACCTGACGCCCTCCGCCGTCGACGGCTTCCAGCCCTTGGCCGTAATCAGCACCCGAAGCCTAGGTCGAGAAAGGCGGAAGAAGCAATTTTCCTGCCAGCCCGTCGGGTTGGCTTCAAGATCAAACGAGACTTTCTCGGATTTAGTATCGAACCGTAAGCTCAATGGATCAGCCTCAAATGCAAGTCTAAGTCAAAGCGTCGTGAAACTGAACACCTCTGGCGCCTTGCAGCGGTTCAGGGCATCCTATGATGGCTGAAAATTGTGTTTATGGCAGTTGGAGGAAGACCGATGCGCTGCTTTACCGTGCTTGGACCCTCGCAGACCGGAAAATCGACAGTCGTGGAAAAGCTCGGCTCCTTGGAGGGGGCGCCGAAAAAATCCAGCTCCCCCTACGGATTGAACCTCACGGAATTCACCTTCGGAAACGAGGCGTGGTGTGCGCTGGATGCGCCAGGACCCAACGAAGCGTTGGCGCATGCGCAGCAAGCGCTTCTTGCCAGCGACGCCTGCATCCTGTGCGTTTCATCGGCACCCGAGGAGGCTGTGCTCGCCGCGCCCTATCTGCGGATAGTCGAAGCCTCGGAGACGCCGTGCATCCTCTTCGTCAACCGGATGGACGAACCGAGAGGGCGGCTGAGGGACGTGATCGCCGCGCTTCAAGACTACGCCAACCACACGCTTTTGCTTCGCCAGATCCCGATCCGCGAGGGAGACAGGATCATAGGCAGTTGCGATCTGATTTCGGAACGGGCGTGGCGCTACCGGGAAGGCCAGACTTCGGCGCTGATCGCAATCCCCGAAAGCGCCGCCGAGCGCGAGCACGAAGCGCGCACCGAGCTCCTGGAACACCTGTCCGAATTTGATGACTGGCTTCTCGAGGAACTGATCGAGGATCGCGAGCCGCCCAGCGACGCGCTCTATGCCATTTCATCACGGGTTCTCAGGGAAAACAGAATTATCCCGGTCCTGATCGGTGCTGCAAGTCACGGCAACGGCATGACGAGGCTGATGAAGGCGCTGCGCCACGAGGCGCCGCCGTTAGGGGTTCTTCGGCAGCGTCTCGCTCATACGGGAACTGTCGATGAAGGCAAGCTGGTGGCCGTGAGCTTCCATGCCTATCATCGCCAGAATGTCGGCAAGACGGTGCTCGTGCGCGCACTTGGCGAGGGACTGCGGCAAGGCGCATCACTGGGCGGCTCCAACCTCGGCGCCGTACAAAATCTCGCAAACGGGCGGTCCAATTCGGCGGTTCTGCCTGCGCCGGGGGATGTCTTCGCGACGGTCAAGTCCGACCACCTGCCCGTCCCTTCGCTATTGACCTCCGGAGCGGTGGTCGCCCCGCCTGAGTGGACGGATCCACCCACGCCGATGCTTGAAAGGATCCTAATTCCGGGCAGCGAGCGCGATGAAAACAAACTTTCCGAAACGCTGGCGAAGCTTTCCCAGACGGATCGCGGTCTGAAAGTCTTGCAGGAGGAAGGCACGGGCGCTCAACTCGTGCGCGCCCAAGGGCCGGTCCATCTGCGTGATCTCTGCCGAACGCTGTCCGATGTCTTTCATATCTCCGTGACCGACCGAACGCCCAGCCCAGTCTACCGCGAGACGATCACGAAACCGTCGGAGGTTCACTACCGCCATCGCAAACARACCGGCGGTGCCGGGCAATTCGCGGATGTGAAGTTGAGCATTCACCCCAACGAGCGCGGCCAGGGCTTCACCTTTGGCGAAACCATCAAGGGCGGCGCCGTTCCGCGCAATTACATCCCCGCCGTCGAAGCGGGCGCGCGCGAAGCGATGGAGAAAGGACCGCTAGGCTTCGAAGTCATCGATGTCGGCGTAACGCTGTTAGATGGTCAGCACCATACCGTCGACAGTTCGGAACACGCCTTCCGGACTGCATCGAAAATGGGAGTGCGACAGGCGCTTTCCGAAGGGTCGACCGTCTTGATGCAGCCGGTCTTTCGCAGCGAGTTCCACATCCCGTCGGTCTATTCAGGCAGCCTTGTCCAGATCGTCGCCGCTCTCAACGGTCAGGTTCTCGGTTTCGACCGTGATGAAACCGCCAAGGGATGGGACATCTTCCGGGCGCTCGTTCCGGGCGGCGCGCTTAACGATCTGGCGCGGGCGCTGCGCTCGGCGACGCAGGGCATTGGTTATTTTTCCAAGACCTTCGATCACTTCGAGGAACTATACGGCAAGGAAGCGGACGCCATTGTGAGGGCAAACGAGAAACCAGGCACCGCACACTGAAACGTTCGCGCCACTTCATGCTCGTTCACACAGCCGGGCTCACGTCCGCCCTTGCTCGCGATTGTTGATGTAAACTTGGGCCTGTCTTTCCGAGAGGGTAAGCCAATCCTCGTAAGCGGCAGGATCAGGCGCAAGGGCTTCGGTCGTCCGCGCCATGGCATTTTTCGCTTCGTGGAAATTGCTGTACCACCCGGCACCCACCGCTGCCGCAATGCCTGCACCAAGTGCCGATGCCTCATTGGAGAGGCTGCGATGGACAGGAAGCCCTGTAGCATCTGAAACCATTTTTCTCCACAGCACACTCGAAGCTCCGCCGCCGATCACGAAAATTCGCTCGGCTACGAGCCCCGTGGCCCTCATCTCCTGCAAGCTCCTTGCAAATTCGAGCGTGATCGCTTCAAGGGATGCGCGATAGAGATGACCCATTCCGTGATCCGGCCCGAAGCCAGTAAAACTCGCCCGCGCATTTTCATCCCAGTAGGGATCCATACAGCCCATCAGATATGGGCACACCGTCAGCCCGTCAGAGCCGACAGGCAGGCGCATGGCTTCCGCCTCTAGTCGTTGAAAAACCGCCACATCCGTGCGTCCGCCAGCGAAATTATCGAGCAGCCAGTTCACGAAAAAAGCACCGCCCCGCTGTACGCTTTCCAGAACATAGCCGTCGCCAGTGGGAGATACCAGCGTGCGCCAATGTCCGCTCAATTCCGGCGTGGCTGACCAGAGGCCACCCACGACCGCTGTTCCGAGATTAAGATAGACTGTCCCCGGTTCGATCGCGCCTACGCCAAGAGCGGCGCAATGACCATCTCCRCCGGCAGCAAAGATTGGCGTGCCTGGTTTCAGGCCCGTCTGCGCAGCGGCTTCCTGGGAGATAGAGCCGATTCTGGAGGCGGGCGGATTGAGCGGCGGAAGCTTGGCCTCGTCGATCATGAGGTGGCCGAGGATCGTCTTCGACCAGGTTTTACTGACGATATCGAAAATTCCGAACGGATCGGCGCTTGTCCATGTCGCCTGCGGCGTGCCGCTCAGCTGCATCGTCAAGTAGTCATGCACGGACAGAATATAAGCCGCCTTATCGAGCAACTCCGGCTGATTGGCACGCATCCAGCGCAGGCGATAGACGCAAGGAATAACATCGACCGGCTTTCCGGATATGCCGTGCAGAACATCCGCGCCCAATTCGTCAGCAAGGAGGGCGGGCATGTCCCGCGCACGCCGGTCGAGCCAAACCGTGGCGGGCGCCAGCGGACGTCGCTGGTCGTCCAGCAATGCCATTGTCTCGCGCTGATTGGAAATCGCTATGCCATCGATGCGGTCGGGGTCGGTAGCTCCGGCTACAGCTTTCAGGGCAGTGATCGCTGCGCTCCACCATTCGTCGGGATCCTGTTCTGCGCGGTGGGCGTCAGGCGTTATCAGCGTGTGCGGCGCACGCCCTTCGAAACAAGGCTGACCGTCTTTCGACCAGGCAATGGCCTTCACCGATTGCGTCGATGAATCGATCCCTATGACATAACGTTCCTCCGACTGCATTAAAGCGGCTCCTCTCCGCTGAGTGATCCGCGATACCTCGGTACGAACCGATGTGATGCGGGTGGGTCCATTGAATACCTCCACAGGCAGCGGCCCTTCGCCACCGCTTGTGATTGTCAAACCCCCAACAAGGCCTCTCCCGTGGCCATGTCTGTGACGAAATGCGTCGCGTAACCGCCTTCGAGTGTTGCGGTAATGGCCTCTATCTTGCCGGCCCCACCTGCCACGCAAATCCTATTGGGCGTCTGAATAAGCTCTTCGAGTGCGATTCCGACCATTCGTTCATCGTGCTCGCCGCCTACCGCGCGACCGTGCGCATCGATAAACCGACCGATGATAACCGCGACCGCACCATGTTCGACATATGTGTCGATTTCCCTTTGGCTTGCGATCCCGGACGCTCGCACGGTGCTTTTAGGGCCGACATCGCCGACACCAAACAAAATGCGGTTTGTCGAGTGTATGAGGTCGAACTGTTTTTTCAGGACTGGTTCGTCGAGCAGCATCGCCCTGAGTTCCTTGGTCGATAGAATGGCCGGCGCCAGAAGGTTGACGCAACGCGCGCCAATACGGCTCGACAGTAGCGAGGTGCACAATTCGGGCGAGAAATCCGGCTCGCCCGTCGAACTTCCCGAGACCTGGACCACGGTGAGATTGGAGAGCGGTTCAGGAAGTGAAATCTGATCGGCGACCGAAAGCACGGTGCGCCCCCAAGCCACCCCAATTACATCTCCCGTCGTCACCTGGTCGGCCAGAACACGGGCTCCGGCGTCCCCCAACCGACGCACGAGGTCGCCATTTCCGGTCGAGGGGATGACCAGCGCGCCTTCAAGGCCAAATTTTTCCTTCAATGCACGGGCGATCTTTGTCCGTCCGCTCGCATAGGTGCTGATCCGGATGGTGTCAATGC
>NZ_JBFUAY010000176.1:0-9602 GCF_056406015.1 Rhizobium sp. P1_E1
AGCATGTATTCCGCCGGCAGCGGCCTGGTCGACGGCTTGTTGAGGCTTGCAGGATCGCGCAGCAGCCCTTCGACGAACTGGTTCATCAGGGCAATGGCGATATAGGAGAGCAGCAGCGAGGAGATGGTTTCGTTGACGCCGCGGTAATGGCGCAGGAAACCGGCAAGGCCGATCCAGATGCCGCCGACCACCATGGCAGCGATTGCCATCAGAATGAGGGTGAGGAAAACAGGCGCGGTGCCGGCGAGCGGCAGAGCCATGGCTGCGGCGGCAACGCCGCCCAGCACGACCGCTCCTTCCCCGCCGATGATGACGAGGCCGAGACGGGCGGGCAGGGCGACGCAGAGTGCCGTCAGGAGAAGGGGTGCGGCACGACTTAAACTGTTCTGCACCGAAAACCAGCTGCCGAAGCCGCCGGTATACATCAGTTGAAAGAGGGTGGCCGGCGACTTGCCGATCGCCAGGATGAAGAGGGAGAAGAGCGCAAGACCGATCAGGATGGCCGCAAGGCCGATGACAACAGGCTCGGCTCGCCGCGCGACCCATTCGAGGACGGGGCGTAGCGAAGCCGGTTTTTCCACGATGGCTATTGCGGGATCATTGGCCTCGATGGTCATGGCGCTTCTCCCTTCGCGGCTTACGCCGTGGACCCGACAACGCCCTCGACCAGGTAATTCATGCTTTCGAGCTCGATCGCGTCTTCGGCATAGCTCTTGTCGGCAGCCACGACGGTGTCGCCCTTATTGTCCTTCAAGGGTCCCTTGAAGACCGAGAAGCCGCCCTTCATCATCTCCGCCTGCGTGGCTTCGAAGGCCTTGCGGCCCTCCGCGGACACGCCGGGGCCGAGCGCGCTCATCTTCACGAAGCCGTCCTTCAGGCCACCGCGCACGAAGTTGCCGAGCTTTTCGCCGGCCTGCGCCTTCTTGACGAAGTCGCTGTAGACGTTACCCCAGGCCCACTCGGCGCCGGTGAGGTACTTTTCGGGAGCAAGCGGGCTCTGGTTGGCGTGATAGCCGCAGACGAAGGCGCCGCGGCCGGCAGCAGTCTCGACAACCACTTTGGGGCTGTCGACGTGGCAGGTGATGACGTCAGCGCCCTGGTCAACCAGCGCATTGGTGGCTTCGGCCTCCTTGACGGCAAGCGACCATTCACCGGTGAAGATCACCTGGCAGGTGATACCAGGATCGACCGTGCGTGCGCCGAGCAGGAAGGCGTTAATATTCTGCAGAACCTGTGGGATCGGCTTGGCGGCGACGAAGCCGATCTTCTTGCTCTTCGTCGCATGGCCGGCGGCGATGCCGTTCAGATACTGGCCCTGGAAGATATAGCCGAAATAGGAGCCCGTATTGGCCGGGTTCTTGCCTTCCTGCCAGAGACCGCCGCAATGCCGGAACTGGATGTCGGGATGTTTAGCGGCCACGGCCAGCATGTGTGGGTCGAAGTAGCCGAAGGAGGTCGGAAAGAGCAGGGTCGCGCCGTCCAGGTTGATCATGGATTCCATCGTCTTCTGGACGTCGACGGTTTCCGGCACATTCTCTTCTTCGACCAGCGTCACGCCCGGTAGCGCCTTAATAACGGCCGCACCCTCCGCATGCGCCTGGTTATACCCGTAGTCGTCCTTGGGGCCGACATAGATGAAGCCGACGGTCAGCGCGGTTTGGGCTGCGGCGGAGGAGCCGATCAGGCCGGGCATGGCGCCGGCGAGCGCACCGGCAGCGGAAGCCTGGAGGAAATTGCGGCGGTTCATGGAAAGGAGTTTGGTCATCGGAATGCTCCTTGCGGCGCTGGGCCGGTTGTGAACGGGTACAGAAAAGTGCATGCAATGCATGTGCCAGAAAATAATATATTGTTTTTTATAGCTTATCTGAAACGACAAGATCTGCGCATTGCAAAGTGCATGCAGATTGATCGAATCTTTGCGCAAAAAGTAATCAATAGATATTTCTTGTTCATTGTTACTGCGCGGTTGGCATAAAGTCGGATTGCCTGAGGTGCTCGTGCATCAGAAAGCGAAAATTTAACAATATCTTCTCCACTAGATTTGACTTATCGAGTCTCGAACCGCATCTGTATGCAGAATGTTGACGTGAGCAGATTCGTATTGTGAAGCAGACTAGGCGCAGAGAAGTGATCCGTACCGGAACCACCGTCGAACAGATGGTGCGAGCGATTGCCGACATGATCGTCACGGGTGAAATCCTGCCGGGCGCGAAGTTGGACGAGGTGTCGCTCGCGGTTCGTTTCGACGTTTCGCGCACGCCGGTACGCGAGGCTCTGCGTGAGCTGGGCGCCATGGGATTGATTGCGCGTGAGCCAAACCGTAGTGCCGTCGTTACCAATGTCACCGAGGCTTATCTGCATTCGATGTTCGAAGCGATGGCCGAACTCGAAGCGATCTGCGCCAGGCTTTCGGCCGAGCGTATGACGGTCGACGAGCGGCGCGCGCTGGAGCTGGAGCATCGGGGATCGGTGAGGCTCGTGCATGCCGGCGCGGAGGAAGAATATTCGGCTCACAATACCGAATTTCACACCCGGCTTTATCGTGGCGCGCATAATGATCATGTCTTCGAGATGGTGACGCAGACGCGGGCGCGGCTTGCGCCTTTTCGGCGGGCGCAGTTCCGTCTGCCAGGGCGTCTGGCAAAATCCTATGAGGAGCACGGCCGGATCGTCACCGCGATCATGCGCGCGGACGCAGCCGCCGCGGGGCAGGCGGCATATTCCCATGTGGAAATTGTCAGCGATGCCAGCGCGGTCTTTGCAACGCCCGGGGAGTAAAGGGGGGGCCAACGCCTAAAATCAGGCGCTGCCGGACCCGCCACGAAGACGAAAAAATCAAGGCCGGCAAGCGCCGAGGTTATTTCCCGGTTTCTACTCCGCCGCTTCGATGAAGCGGTGGCGTTCATAGAGGAATTTCAGCACGGCTTCACGGCATTTGAGATATGTCCGATCGGAGGCGAGCTCGATGCGATGGCGGGGGCGGGGCATGGTCACATCGAGCACTTCGCCGATACGGGCCGCCGGGCCGTTGGTCATCATGACGATGCGATCGGACAGCAGCACCGCTTCATCGACGTCATGGGTAATCATCACCATCGTATTGCCAAGCCGTGCGTGGATTTCCATCACCGCGTCCTGAAGATGGGCGCGGGTCAGCGCATCGAGTGCGCCGAAGGGCTCGTCGAGCAGCAGGATCTTCGGCTCCATCGCAAGCGCGCGGGCAATTCCGACGCGCTGTTTCATGCCCCCGGAAATTTCCGAAGGCCGCTTATCCCTCGCATGCGCCATTTGCACAAGGTCGAGGTTGGCCATGACCCAGTCATGCCGCTCGGCCTTGGTCTTCGTTCTGCTGAAGAGTTTGGAGACGGCGAGATTGACGTTCTCATAGACCGTCAGCCAGGGCAGCAGCGAGTGGTTCTGGAAGACGACGGCGCGCTCCGGTCCCGGTCCGTTGACCTCTCGGTTTTCAAGCAACACGGCGCCCGCCGAAACCGGCGTCAGGCCGGCGATAAGGTTGAGGAGAGTGGACTTGCCGCAACCCGAATGGCCGATGATCGAGACGAATTCGCCTGCGGATATCGTCAGGTTGATATCCTTCAGGACCTCGGCGCGGACGCCGCTCCGATCGAAATGTTTGTCGATATGATCGAGCTTAAGATAGGCGTTCATAAATACCTCCCTCAGTTGGCCATGGCGCCGCGGGTGATGAGTTTGCCGAGCGCAGCCACCAGTTTGTCGAGAGCGAAGCCGACGATGCCGATATAGACGAGCGCGACGATGATGTCCGAAAGGCGCGACGAGTTCCACGCGTCCCAGATGAAGAAGCCGATGCCGACGCCGCCCGTCAGCATTTCGGCCGCGACGATGGCGAGCCAGGAGAGGCCGACGCCGATCCTGAGGCCGGTGAAGATGTAGGGCGCTGCCGATGGCRGCATGATCTTCCAGAAAAATTCGAACTGATTGAGGCGCAGCACCTCGGCGACATTGCGGTAATCCTGCGGGATATTGCGGACGCCGACGGCGGTGTTGATGATCACCGGCCAGATCGAAGTGATGAAGATAACGAAGATCGCCGAAGGGTTGGAATCCTGGAATGCCGCGAGCGACAGCGGCAACCAGGCGAGCGGCGGAACCGTCCGCAGTACCTGGAAGATCGGATCGAGGCCACGCATCGCCCAGACCGACTGGCCGATGATCGCACCGACGATGACGCCAGCGACCGCGGCAAGGCCAAAGCCATAAACGACGCGCTGCAGCGAAACGAGCACGCGCCAGCCGAGCCCGATATCCTGGGAGCCGTAGTTGAAAAACGGAAAGGCGATAAGGTCAAAGCTATCCTGCCAGACCCGATGCGGCGAAGGCAAAGACGCATCGGCCGATGAACAGAGCACCTGCCAGACGAGCAGGATAAGTGCCAGCACGACGACCGGCGGGACGACATTGCGAAGTGCGGTCAGTACCGCTCGCCGCAAATCGATCCGCGATCCGTGTTTGCCGGAAAATGGCACAACCTTTGCTGCCCGCTTGGCAGAGGCGGCCATGGAGGGATTTTCTTTATTTGCCAGGGCGGACATCAACGCGCTCCTCACGTGAATGAAAGGCCGGCGCGCCCGTCGCGCGCCGGAGGCGGGGGTCAGGAGGCAGCCTTGATCGAAAGGCTGTCGAGATAGGCGGAAGGATTTTCCGGGTCGAAGACCTTACCGTCGAAGAAAGTCTCCTTGCCACGAGAAGACGATGCGGGAATATCGGCCGCCGCGACGCCGAGATCCTTGGCGGCCTCGCGCCAGATATCTTCGCGGTTCACTTGGTTGACCAACGCCTTGATGTCGGTGCTCGCCGGCAGATTTCCCCAGCGGATGTTCTCCGTCATGAACCAGGTATCGTGGCTCTTGAACGGGTAGGAGGCGCCGTCCTTCCAGAACTTCATATAGAGGTCGGTGGCCTTGACCTCGCGGCCGTTGCCATAATTGATGTCGCCCTTGAGGCGGCCGAGTACGTCCTTCGTCGGAACGTTGAACCATTGGCGCTTGCCGAGAATGTCAGCCATCTCCGCCTTGTTGTCCATGCTTTCGCACCACTGCTGAGCCTCCATGACAGCCATCAGCAGGGCCTTGGCAGCATTGGGATTCTTTTCGATCCAGTCGGCGCGCAGTCCGAGCGCTTTTTCGGGATGGCCCTTCCAAAGCTCGCCGGTGGTGGCTGCGGTAAATCCGATACCCTGGTTGACGAGCTGCTCATTCCACGGTTCGCCCACACAGAAGACGTCCATGTTGCCGACCTTCATGTTGGCAACCATCTGCGGCGGCGGCACGACGATGGTCGAAACGTCCTTGTTCGGATCGATGCCGCCGGCGGCAAGCCAGTAGCGGATCCAGAGGTCATGAGTGCCGCCCGGGAAGGTCATGGCAGCCTTGATCTCCTTGCCCTCCGCCTTCTTTTTCTCGAATGCCGCCTTCAGCTTGGAGGAATCGAGCTGCACGCCGGTTTCGGCATATTCCTTGGCGACGGAAATGCCCTGGCTGTCGAGGTTGAGCCGGGCGAGGATCGCCATCGGCACCGGCTTATTGTTCTGCGTCACCTTGCCGGTATGCATGAGATAGGGGAGCGGCGAGAGGATATGGGCACCGTCAATGCCGTTTGCTGCGCCGCCCAGCACGAGATTGTCGCGGGTCGCACCCCAGGATGCCTGTTTGGCCACATCCGTTTCCGGAAGGCCATGCTTGTCGAAAAAGCCTTTTTCCTTGGCGATGATCAGCGGTGCGGAATCGGTGAGGGCGATAAAGCCGAGCTTGACACCTGCCACCTCAGGGCCTGCCCCGGCTGCGAAGGCGCCGGACGGAAAGGCGGTCTTGACGGCGCCGATGAGGGCAGCCGCTGCGGTCGTCTTGAGCATGCTGCGGCGAGTCATGCCGGTTGTCGAAATCCCAGTCTGCAAATTCTTTGTCATGCGCAGGTTCCCTCTGCTGGCTGAATTTGGACACAAAAAAACGCCGCCGGAATTTGCGTCCAGGGATGAGAGAATCCCGGATTGCAAAGACCTTGCGACGTCGGTGTCTGTTGTAGGCGCTTATGCCGCGCCTATCTGCACCGGTCGCCGTTGACCGATGCGTCTCAGAACCTGCAAGCAGCGTGCCAATTTCGAGAGGAATTGGTAACAGCATGAAGCAAAAGGAGAAATGGTAAGAATTGACGAATGCTTATTTCTTAGGCTTTCTATTTTCTGCTTCCGTTTTGTGCGATTGCTAGCGTAGTGGCGGTCATGGGAGCGCTCTATTTGTGCAGTGCACGCAATATCGAAGCTACGATGACGCAGGCGGCAGAATGGGTTCTGCTCGCTTTATTCGTCGGTATTTGCCAGCAGCAAAGCTCAAGAGGGAAGGGCAAGCGTGGCGATTGCCTCACCATCACCTCATTTCATTGCAGCAAGGATACGAGGCCGTAGAACGCTGCGGATATTGCTGCAGCCGCTGGCATCGTAACGATCCAGGCTATCACGATGTTGCCGGCCAATCCCCAGCGCACGGCTGAGACACGACGAGCTGCGCCCACTCCAACGATTGCTCCGGTGATGGTATGCGTCGTCGAAACGGGAATACCGAGCCACGTCGCTCCGAAGAGTGTCAACGCTCCGCCCGTCTCTGCGCAGAAACCTTGCATGGGATTGAGCCGGGTGATCTTCGACCCCATGGTATGAACGATCCGCCATCCGCCAAAGAGCGTCCCGAGAGCCATTGCCGACTGGCAGGAAATGACCACCCAGAAAGGCACGTAGAATGTCGGGCCGAGATATCCCTGGCTGAACAAGAGCACCGCGATGATGCCCATCGTCTTCTGCGCATCGTTCCCGCCGTGGCCAAGCGAATAAAGCGAAGCAGACACAAACTGCATGACGCGAAATGTGCGATCCACCGCAAACGGCGTTTGCCGGATGAATAACCAGGAGACGGCGAGCACCAGCACGAGGGCAAGCAGGAAGCCGATGGCTGGCGAAAGGAAAATGGCACCGACGGTCTTTAGGAGGCCGTTCCAGACGATCGAGCTGAAGCCCACCTTTGCCAGACCGGCCCCCACCAGCCCACCGACAAGCGCATGCGACGAGCTCGACGGAATCCCGAAAATCCAGGTAAGAATATTCCAAATGATGGCGCCCATGAGTGCGGCGAAGATCACTTGAGGCGAAACGATCGCAGGATCGATGATGCCGGTCCCCAGTGTTTCGGCCACGTGCAGGCCGAAGAACAGGAATGCGATGAAGTTGAAGAATGCTGCCCAGGCGACCGCATATTGCGGCCGCAGGACGCGGGTCGAGACGATCGTGGCAATCGAGTTGGCCGCATCATGCAGACCGTTGAGAAAATCGAAGAACAGGGCGACGACGACCAAGCCGACGAGCAGCGGCAGAGCGAGGGAGGCTTCCATCAGACGTTCTCGATGAGAATGCCGCTGATTTCGTTGGCGACATCCTCGAAGCGGTCGACGACTTTCTCCAGCTCTCCGTAAATTTCGCTTCCGATCATGTAGGCCATCGCATTGCCGCTGGCGCCATGTCGCAGAAACAGATCCTTCAAACCCTGGTCGTGGAGTTCATCGGAACGTCCCTCCACTCGGGTGACCTCCTCCGCGATGGCCGCGAGGCGCTGCGCATTGGCTCCCAATCTGTCGAGGAGGGGTATCGCTTCCGCGACAAGGTTTGCCGCCTTGACGATTTCACTGCCCATCTCCTGCATGAGCGGATCGAAGCTGGATTGCTCGAACAAGCGGATCGTCTTGACTGTCTTGTGCATCATGTCGATCGCATCATCCATCGACTGAATGAGGTCTTTGATGTCTCCCCGGTCGAAGGGCGTGATGAAGCTTCGTCGAACGGCAAGAAGAACGTCACGCGTGACGTCGTCCGCCTCGTTTTCCAATGCGACGATTCGATCGCAGTTTTCCTGAACGTCATTGCCCTTCAGAAGTTGATCGAGGGCGTGCGCCGCAGCAACGACGGTCTTCGAGTGCTTGGAAAACATTTCAAAGAATCTGTCTTCCCGTGGCATCAGCTTGCGAAAAATGCTCATCATGCCTGCGAACCTTCCTCGTGCGGCCGATTGTCATAAAAGTGTCATAAACACGCTCAGGCAATTGAAGCAACATGCAAATTCGGTAATTCAATCAATATGACACCTAGCAAAAAAGCCAGGAAGCCTCGACCGGACAAGTCCCAACCACTGCTGCGACAGCTCGCTGCTGTTCCTGAAGTGCTGTTCGCCGGTGCATTCCGTCAACAATATGGTGCTATTTGCTTCCGTCACGGCAATGCCGGATCCGAGGTCGAAATCCTGGTGATCACGTCTCGCGAGAGCGCACGCTGGGTCATCCCGAAAGGATGGCCGATGAAGGGGAAAAAGCCTTTCGAAGCAGCAGCAATCGAGGCCTGGGAGGAGGCAGGCGTACGCGGGGTGGTGAAGAAGAAGCCGGTCGGCCGCTATACCTATCTGAAAGAACTCGACAATGGCGATGTGGCGCCCTGTATCGTCGACATGTTTCAGATTGAAGTCACGGAGATCAGCGGCGATTTCAAGGAGCGGGGTCAGCGTATTCTCGAATGGGTCAGCCCGGATGAAGCGGCAAGACGCGTTCGCGAGATCGAACTCAAGTCGCTGCTCGTCCAATTTGACGCGCGCGGTGGCAAGAAACGCGATCGCGGCTGACCACGGGCTTTTTCGTCGACACATTACAGCGCCGCGCGTCCTTTTAAGGAATTATGCAGTAGGCGTTTGATCCCGAAACCCGCCTTCCGCACCCCTATCGCTCGAATGGTTCGCCAAGTGAAGCGACGCCGTTCAGTTTCAGCAGACGACGGTCAGCGGAGATGATGCCGAGCACGATGATCGTGACGAGATATGGCAGGCTCGAGAGCAATTGCGAGGGAACGTCCAGTCCGGTTGCCTGGGCTGCAAGCCCCATCAGCGAGACCGCCCCGAAGAGGCAGGCCCCGAGGAAGATACGGCCGGTGAGCCAGGTCCCGAAAACGACGAGGGCGATGGCGATCCAGCCGCGCCCGGCAATCATTCCATCGGCCCAGAGCGGGGTGTAGACCACCGACGCATAGGCACCGGCGAAACCGGCCATCGCACCGCCGAAGGCGATAGCGAGAACGCGGACTGATATTACCGAATAGCCGATCGCGTGAGCGGCCTTCGGGTTCTCGCCAACGGCGCGGACGATGAGCCCAAGCTTGGTGTAGGCAAATATGGCCCAGAGAGCGAGGGTCGCGGTGAGTGAAATCCACACGACGATGTCCTGGACGAAGAGGCCGCCGACAATCGGCAATTCCGAAAGCCCGGGAAGGGCAAGCTTCGGAAGTCCCCTGACCGTGAGGCTTTCATAGGTCTTGCCGAAAAGCGCGGAGAGGCCCTGGCCAAGGATGCCGATGGCAAGGCCGGCTGCCACCTGGTTTGCCCGGAATCCCAGTGTGACCAAGGCGAAGAGCAGGGAAAGGACAGCGCTGCCGAGCCCCGCGACGACGAAGCCCAGGAGATGTCCGCCGCCCTGGTAGACGATAATGAAGGCGAGCACGGCACCGAAGGCCATCAATCCCTCGACCCCGAGGTTGAGGA
>NZ_JBFUAY010000177.1:0-9508 GCF_056406015.1 Rhizobium sp. P1_E1
AAATAATCCCGTACCGCCTCCATCTCGGCGTCGCGCTGCCACCATTCGCCGAAAATCCGTTCCGGACCATCGGCGCGCTTGACCTTCCGCCGCTTGCCGCGCCAGGTGATCGAGACCGGCGGCCTGTCGGGCAGCAAGGCGATGGCCTCGATCAGTTCCGGTCGGGCCAGCAGCCGCACTGGCCGGCGCCAATGACTGACCCAGGTCACTGCGACCGGATCGGCCGCGGCACTGATCCTCTGGACGGAGCGCTCCGGCACGTCGGACGCAACCGGCGCCACCCGATACACACGTTGGCCACGGTTGCCGTAGATATCGATCAGCGGCGTCACGTCGGTGACCTCGTCCTCGACCAGCGATGAGGATTTTTGGCGCTCCTCCAGCGGCTCAGCCATGACGGCGACGAGCGTCAGCTTCTCGATCCCGAAGCCGGGCTCGATCTTTTCCGTCYGGTCACGAAAAAGCTTTGTCAGCCAGGCGACATCGCGCACCGGTTTGACCGTACCGGCGCGGATCGCCTGCCGCGTTCCATCAACCTTCTCGACGATCAGGTCGGCGCGCCGAACACCAAGGCCGCGCCGCTGTAGCTCCTCGATCAGTTGCACGACCAGTCGTCCGACATATTTGTCGATGGTCTCGGCGGCACCGATCGGTTCGGCAAAGGCTCTGGAGACCTCGACGAGCTCGGCGGTACGGATCGGATCGATCGGCTCGCAGATACGGCCGAACATCTGGTCGAGCCGCCGGCCGATCTCCGGCCCGAAGCGAAGCGTCAGCGGCGCGCGCGACGTATTGGCCAATTCGCCGATGGTCTGGAAGCCGAGCGTGCGAAGGTCGCTGACGACTGTCCCCGGAAGGCGTAGCAGCGCTATCGGCAGCTTCTCGACGGCGCGCACGGTCTCGCCGATCGGCACGATGACCGTCTCACGGCTGATGGCACGGGCACAGGCATGCGCCGTGCCCCAGGTGTCGGCGACAGCGATGCGGGGCGTGAGCTTTCTGGCCAGGAACTGGTTGGCGATCCTCGTCACCATCGGCAGTTCGCCACCCTGCAGGTGATCGGCGCCTTCAGTATCCATGACAATGCCGTCGATCCCATCGACCGCGACAACAGGGGAATAGAGCGTCAGCGCCCAGAGCGTGATCCGCTCGAGTGCTGCGGCATCCGTTGCAGGATCTGCATCGACCAGCATCAGGCCGCGAAACAGCGCCTGCGCTTTGGCAGCCGGCATGCCGACATGAACGCCGGCTTGTCTGGCGGCCGCGTCGGCGGCCGACACCCAACGCTTCGAGCCGCTCCTGGCGATCACGGCGATCGCCTGTTCAGGCGGAATAGACGGATCGGCGCGACGAATGCGATCCGTCGGYAGATCCGGAAGATAGATCGAGACGACCCTTGTCATCGCACGCCCTCACGAGAAACTCAGCACATTCACCCGCTTTCACGCGCATCAATTCCAGCAACCATTGGGCTCTGCCGACACCCGGCACTGGCAATTCCTCCGACGGCATGACGCTGACCCGCCACCTTGTGGTCGATGCCGTCGGCTGTCCGAAATCATTCGCCTCCGTTTGCCTGCGCCAKCGCCGGACCGCGAGGGCCATCGTTCCGGTTCGCTCGGCCGCCAGCTGCAGCCGGCGGGAGCCGACCATGGGCAATCGGACAAGTTCACCAACGACGGCGCCAAGGCCGCCGAAGGACAGCCCCTCCTCCATATTGGCGAGCAYGTCCTCTTCCTTGTCGGACTCGACGAAGATCACCCGGTCGGCATGGAGGCCGACCTCAGCGAGTGCCGGAAAAAACAGGTCCGGCCGCGTCAGGCACCAGACGATCGGGCCTTTGGTGCGCGCTGCGATCCCCGCCGCAAAAAGTGCTGCCGCTGCACCATCCACCGTGCCCGGCCCGCCACCGGCAAATTCGTGCAGGGCGCCATAGGCAAGGCCACCGCCCGGCATGACCGCATCGATTTCCGGCACGCCGAAGGACAGACAGCCGGCCTTTCTGGCCGGCACGCCCTCCAGCGAAGCGATGCGCTCGCGCAGATCGGAAATCACCCGTTCACGGGCAGCAGTCATCGTTCACGGCTCCCTTCAAGGTCGTGTTGGCGGCCGACATCATGTCGATCAAAATGCGGATGTTCTCTATCTGTTCCCGAACAACGGAAGAGTCAAGCAACCGGAGGGATGGGAATATTATCCTGAACATTAGGAATCGGAAGAATACCCAGGAGAATCAGGTGGGTAGCGGCTGAAGTTTTTTTCGGAGCGTCTGCGAGCGCTACTCCCTTTGTGTGAATTGCGGGGACAAGTCGGCATCGTCACAGTGTCTTTAAGATTTTTCTGCTGAACTGTCGGCATGACGAAGCCTCCGAGATCAAAACCTCTCCTTCGTGACACCGAGGCTCCGATCCGCTCAAAGCCGCGCAAGAAGCGCAATCCGGCCCAGCCACAGCTCCCTTTCGATCCCATGCCAGACCGCGTCGAACCTGCGTTGGCGCAATTGAAGAGCCATCCTCCACAGGGGAAAGAATGGAGCTGGGAGCTGAAATGGGATGGCTATCGCCTCGCTGTTCACATCGAGCCTCAAGGGACAAGGATCCTCACCCGCGCCGGCCATGACTGGACGCACCGCTTTCCGGCGATCGTAGTGGCCGCCCGAGGGCTCGGGCCGGCGACGATGATCATCGATGGTGAGGCGGTCGTGCTTGATGAAGAGGGGCGTCCCGACTTCGGGCTGCTGCAGCAATCGCTCGGCGCATCCGGCGGACATGCCGGCAACCGGGCCTCCGACGCCATCTTCTACGCTTTCGATCTCATCTATTTCGACGGACACGATCTGCGCGGTGTCGAATACCGATCGCGCCGGCATCTCCTCGATGACACGTTGAACGGCAAAGACGGCGCTATCAGGCTGTCGGAAACATTCGACACTGAACCAACCGTCCTGCTGGAACATGTCTGCCGCCTTGGCCTGGAAGGCATCGTCGGCAAACACCTCGATCGGCCCTATCGTTCCGGCCGGACCGGGGATTGGGTGAAAGTCAAATGCGTCCAGAGCGAGGCTTTCTTCATCGTCGGCTATGAGATGTCATCGGCATCCCCTGCCGGCTTCGGGTCGTTGGTGCTTGCTGCCTATCGCGGAGCCGATCTCGTCCACGTCGGGAGTGTCGGCACGGGCTTCAAGGAAGCCGAGGCCGTGAGGTTACGGAAGATGCTGGACAGGCTGCGCTGGAAGCGAAGGCAGCCGCCCCTGCCCTATTCCGGAAGTGCCGATATTGTCTGGGTCGAGCCGACCCTGGTCGCCGAGATCGAGTTTCGCGCCTGGACGACAGACGGCAAACTTCGCCATCCATCCTACAAGGGCTTGCGAGAACGCCAGGACAATGCCGACGTCTTCCGGCTCGACTAGCGAAATCAGCGCCATACGCTAGATTGTCGTCCGTTCGAGCTCGGCGGAGTAGATATCTAGCATGTGCAACCTTTATCGCATGGAAGACAAGGACTGGGTCGCGAAGTGGGCCCAGGACGCTGAAAGTCTGATCAACCTGATGCCCGCCTACCAGATGAATCCCGATCAGATGGGGCCGATCGTTCGCAACACCGCCGACGGGAAGAAACAACTGGTCCATGCGCGCTGGGGACTGCCCTCSCCGCGCTTCRCRCTYGARAAGGCSGCCAAAGCCAAGGCCGAGAAACTTGCGRCCAAGGGCAAGSCMTTCGATCTCGAAGAACTGATCCGCATGGAGGCTGACCGCGGTACGACCAACGTGCGCAAGCTCAGTTTTCCGCATTGGACGCGATGGTTCGGCGTCGAAAACAGATGCCTCGTCCCGGTCACCAGTTTTGCGGAACCGGATCCGGCCAGCCAGGAGGAAGGCGGCAAGGTGCCCAATGCATGGTTCGCCCGCGACGAGGAGAAGTCGCTGATGTTCTTTGCCGGCATCCATGTGCCGCAGTGGCAAAGTGTGCGAAAGGTTAGGGATGGCCTGACCAYCGACGATCTCTATGGGTTTTTGACCACGGATCCCAACGACCTGGTGAAGCCAATCCATGGAAAGGCGATGCCGGTCCTGTTGCTGACGAAGGAAGAGACGGACACMTGGATGCGGGCGCCATGGGAAGAGGCCAAGGAACTGGCCCGCCCATTACCGAATGACGCGCTGATCATCTCGTCACGCGAACCGTACGGATCCACGATCGTTTCGAAATCCGGAGAGCTCGCGGAACAGGGCAGTCTGCTTTGACGCCTGAATTCCGGGCTTGTATCGAAAACGAAAAAGCCTGCCGCGGGAGGAGGTGCGGCAGGCTTTTTCAAAGAATGAACAACGGCTGGGAGGAGGAGTGCCGCTGTTCCGTCAGGCGCCCCTGGGAGGAGGAGTGGGTCGCCTGAAACACGAAGCTCTGCGGGAGGAGGTGCATTGCTTCGGTGAACTGAAGATACCAGAGACTGCTCACATCGCCAGGGCCCAGATCGCAGTGCAGCCATGCATATGTTGCAATGCAATATGAATCTGGTGCTCATTTATTAGCCTTTAAGGTTCCAAACGCAGCTTTCTCCGTGCTGGGCTCGAAACCGAGAACGAATTCGATCACCTTGGCGGTGGACATTTCGCACGGCTTCAGTGTCGACCCCGGTCCAGCCAACCGATAGAGGTTGAAGCTGACGATATCTGTTCCGCTAAGCACCTCGCCATAGAGCCAGGTCCGTTTGCCATCCTGCGACCGCTTGACGGTCACGCCCCATGATCGATGATCAAAATATCCGTCGACATAGCCGTCGGGCAATTTCGCAAGCGCGTCTTCGAACGTCGCTAGAAGAGGTGGAGGTGTTTCTCTGCAGGCCGTCATGGTGCCAGGCATTCGTCGCAGATCCCGCAGCCATCGTCATCCATGCTCGATGCCGGACGCAACTTTCGACAGCATGGACAGGTCGTTACATCCGACGCGCACGTCTCTTCGCGGTCCGGCAGAAGAATCTCAATGTAGAATTCCGACAGCGTATCGGCCGCGCTTCGATCCATGGCGACGCTCCAGTTCGGGGTTACACTAGAGATAGTATGCCTCGACGGCTGCGCAAGCCGGCAGATCGCTGTCAGGGCGATCCATCTTCACTAGATGTGGAGCCACAATCAGGCGCCATTTTGGCGATTTTTCTCCCGTGCCGATCAGATGACAACAGGAAGACTTGCTCGGCAATGACGGCAGCTCGAAGTTTGCGGCGTGCTAAGATAAGCCCTTGTTGCATGTACATTCGAAGTCACATGTAGCAGGGTGGGTTCAAGGATGAAGTGCGACACGCCAATGGGGGTTTTGTAACGGCTCTATTGCACCCTTTCCAGCGGAAAGGTTCAACATTACTCGTGCCTTTATTATCGAAATGCGCGAAGTTATTGTGTGATTTCCACCACCACGCGGCCACGAATTTTCCCCACGACTATGTCTTCCGCAATCTGCGGCAGAGCCGACATAGGCTCGACCCGCGTCAACGACTCGATATGCTGCCGACTTAGGTGCCGGCTGAGGGTTTCCCAGGCGCGCGCTCGTTTCGCCATAGGCGCCATGACCGAGTCGACGCCAAGCAGCCCTACACTTCGCAGGATATGCGGCAGGACCGATGCTGGAAGGTCGGCACCACCAGCAAGGCCGCAGGCCGCAACTGCGCCGCCGTAGACCGTCTGCGAAAGCACGTTCGCAAGCGTCGTGGAGCCGACGGAATCGACTGCCCCTGCCCAGCGCTCCTTCTGAAGTGGGCCTCCCTTCTCGCTCAGCGTAGCACGGTCGATAAAATCCGTGGCGCCGAGTGACGCGAGATAATCATGCGTTTCCGGCCGACCCGTCGAGGCCGCCACCTTGTAACCCTTGTTGGCAAGCAGGCTCACGGCCACGGAGCCGACGCCGCCCGCCGCTCCAGTGACCAGCACGTCCCGATCATCGACGCCGATCGCTCCCCAATCCTCCAGGGCGTTGACGCAAAGCGCGGCAGTATAGCCAGCCGTTCCGATCGCCATGGCCTGTTCCAGAGAAAACTCCTGCGGCAGTGCGATCAGCCATTCCGCCTTGACACGCTGGTATCGGGAATAACCTCCCCATTCGGTTTCGGAGAGCCCCCAACCGTTCAACACAACCTTGTCACCGGCAACCCATTTGTCCGAGCGCGACTCGACGACGACGCCGGCAAGATCGATACCGCCAACCATCGGCGTGCGGCGCGCAATCCTTCCCTTGCCGGAAAGGGCCAGGCCGTCCTTGTAGTTGACCGTGGAAAACGCAACTTCGACCAGAACGTCATGGTCGGGAAGATCGGCCAAGGTCAACTGCCGGAAGCCGGCCTGTTGTTTGCCATCAACCGTGTCGATCACCATTGCTGTGAAAGAATCTGACATGGAATTCCCTTGAACTTCAATGCTTCTGAGGATGTGAGCCGACCAGGTTCAGGACGACACCTGCTCGCTCGCCCGGCGGCCGCGCGCATCGAGCGCGGCGCTATAACTATCACGCACATAGGCGAGGAGATTTGCCAGCGCCGCCGTTGCTCCGCCGACATCGCGATTGCTCAGCGCCTCATGGATCTGCTGGTGGAAAGCAACGACTTGGCGGCGCTCGCGCACCCTGAAGACGATCATGTTCGTGATCGGAATGAAGGATTCGATCACGATGTACATCATCAGCTTCAAGGGGCCGTTGCCGGTCGAGTCGACCAGGGCCCGATGGAAGCGCACATCGGAAGCGCAGAAATCCTCATCGCTGACGTCCTGATCCCGCTGCAAGGCGATTTCAGCGGCCATGGCCTGCAAGCCCTCTTCGCTGCGGTTTTCGCAGGCAAGCCGACAGCAGATCGTTTCCGTCTCAAGCCTTGCGGTAATGATTTCGTCGATATCGAAAGCGCCGATGCCGACGAGGAGTGTCGCGGCACCGGTAATCGCCTTCGACAGCCCTTCCGGATCGGGCCGCATCACGAAATTGCCGCCAAGGGGGCCGCGACGCGATTGAATGAGGTTCTGCGCCGCCAGACGCTTCAATGCCTCGCGCACCGTTGGGCGCGAAATTCCAAAGCTACGGGCAAGATCCTCTTCCGTCGGCAAGCGCTCATCGATCTTCAGACGCCCGTCCAGGATCGCGGACTTGATATTCTCGGCGACCTGCTTGGCGATGCCAGATCTTACCACTTCGTCATATCTAAGATTCATAGAGCTCCATCCTTCGCTCGAAAGCATTGATGCCATGCCTTCATCGAAAAGGCTATAGGTATTTAAATATAGGTTTGACAAATATCAGATAGGCGATAACCTGCCCTCGATCCAGATAACCAGGGGAACAGAATGGGCGGATCGATCGACCGGGCGCTCGCCGCTCATCCCTTACTTGCGCCGTCTTTGCGGCTGTGGGAATTGCTAGCCCGCCTCAACGACAGGCTGGACAAGAACGCTGTTGTCGTCGGCCCGGATGTCGGTGACGCCTATTGCGCGGACGCGACAGACGAGCGCGGCGTGCGGCCGTCCATCCTGTTTCGACCCAGAGATACCGCGTCGGTGTCGGCCATTCTTTCTGCATGCGACGCCCTTCGCCAGCCTATCGTCGTGCAAGGCGGACGCACTGGTCTTGCAGGGGCCGCGCGGCCTATGGCTGGCGAGGTTGCGCTGTCCCTGGAGCGGATGAGCGCGATCGAGCCCGTTAACGAGGATGCCGGCACTGTGATCGCTCATGCCGGTACGACCCTGCAGGCTGTCCAGGAGACCGCCGCCAGCCACGGCTTCATGTTCGGCGTGGATATTGGCGCGCGCGGCACCTCCACCATCGGCGGCAACATCGCCACAAATGCCGGCGGCATTCGCGTTCTGCGCTATGGCATGTATCGCGCCCAGGTTCTTGGCCTGGAGGCCGTGATGGCGGACGGCTCGGTGCTGACCAGCCTAAAAGGCCTTTCGAAGGACAATTCGGGTTTCGATCTCAACCAGATCTTCATCGGTAGCGAAGGTACGCTCGGCGTCGTAACCCGTGCCTGTCTGCGTCTTCATCCGAAGCCACAGTCACTGGCAAACGCATTTTGCGCACTTCCTTCGCTCGGCGCGGCCATCGCTCTCCTGCGGCGCCTGCGCCAGAGGTTGGGACCTTCCCTCTCCGCTTTCGAAGTCATCTTCCCCGCCGTCTATGCCGGCGTTCTCAACCGTACCGGCGCACCGCCGCCTGTGCCGGCGGGTGCCGGAATGTATGCGCTTATCGAGATGCAGGGACAGGACGAAGCGGGCGACGAGGATCGCTTCGCGGCCGCGCTGATGGAATGCTACGAGGAAGGCATCGTCAGCGATGTCGCGGTTTCCCGCTCGCTGCGCGACTACCATGCCATCTGGGCGTTGCGCGATGCGGCGAGTGAGTTCATTTTCAGCATGGACCAAGTCGCGGGCTTCGACGTAAGCCTGCCCATTTCTGCGATGCAGCGATTCCTGGACAGGGCCGCATCCGAAATCGCAACTGTCGATCCTGCCGCTTCCATCTACATTTTCGGTCATCTCGGTGACGGCAATCTCCATTTTCTCGTTCGCACACACCATTATGACCGCGTCGCGGACGCAACCCTTTCCTGTGTTGCCAGCGAAGGCGGATCGATATCGGCCGAACATGGCATTGGCCTCGAAAAGAAGAAGTGGCTGGCGCTCGTTCGCAGCCCGACGGAGATGGCCGCCATGCGCCGTCTCAAATCGGCGTTCGATCCCAACAACATCCTCAATCCCGGCCGCGTTTTCGACATGGAACCCGCAATGCCGGCGGAGCGCTCATAAATGTCCACTCTGCCCGTCGCCGCACACTCTGAAGATCGGCCCAAGGCCTCCGCAGCGACGACACCCAGCCTCGATGACCGCTACACGCTCGATCGGGGAAGTATCCTCGTTTCCGGCACGCAGGCGCTCGTTCGCCTGCCGATGATCCAGCGTCAGCGCGACCTTGCGCGCGGATTGAACACCGCCGGCTATGTCTCGGGATATCGCGGTTCGCCACTTGCCAGCTTCGACCGCGAAATTGCGCGCGCGAAGAAATATCTCGACGACCATCATATCCGCTTCCAGCCCGGCCTCAATGAAGACATGGCCGCCACAGCCGTCTGGGGCACGCAGCAGACAGCGATGTTTCCCGGTGCCCGCTATGATGGCGTCTTCGCCATGTGGTACGGCAAGGGACCTGGTGTCGACCGCAGCATGGACGTGATCCGCCACGCCAACGCCGTTGGCACCAATCCGAATGGCGGCGTTCTGCTGCTTGTCGGAGACGATCACGGTGCCGTTTCGTCGACCCTGCCGCACCAGAGCGAGCATAATCTGATCTCCGCGATGGTGCCGCTGCTGTCGCCAGCCGGCGTCGGGGAATATATCGACTACGGATTGCTCGGCTGGGCGCTCAGCCGCTATTCCGGCGCCTGGGTCGGCTTCAAATGCCAGACGGAAATTGTCGAGTGCACCGCGACGGTCGAGCTCGACCCCGATCGGCCCGCCATCGTCTATCCCGACGGCAATGG
>NZ_JBFUAY010000178.1:0-9201 GCF_056406015.1 Rhizobium sp. P1_E1
CAGTCCGCCGCAACCAAATCCACAAAAGATGCGCTATCAAGCGGGTTTTTTGCGTCTAATGTCCGGTGATCGCCCGGGTTGAGTTCCCTGAGGCCAGTCTTTCTTCGAGATCGTTCCGCACCTCGGCAAGATTGCGCCAGGTCATCAGATCGAGAACTTCCATGGAGGCCACGATGCTGGCGATGAGGCCACGCACCTGCAACGCCCCCGGCTGATGTCGGGTGTCTCGCCGATCAGGCGTTTCTCGACAAGTTGGAGGACGATCGGAATGGGCATCCGTTTTGCATCCTCTTCGCGCCCGTTGCGGGCTCGGAATCGGCTTGCATCACGCCGGAGACCGGCTCTGGCAACATACCTCAAGGTTATTCCCTGAACCGCAACGTTATGGATCTTTGCTTCTGCGCTGCAGGCGACCGATGAGGGGGAGGACAGCCGCGGTCGGCAAGAATGCGACAAGAGTGAGCAACTTGGCTGAAATGCCAGGGACAACGCGGCGACGGCCCGAGTTGAATCCTCTCCAGGCCCGCTCAGCGACATATTCAGCGTCCAACTTGGGCAATATCTTGAAGAGAGCCGCCCGGTTCGCGCCAGCCTTTTCGAGGAATTCGGTGGACACCGGTCCGGGCGCGACACATGTCACCGTAACGCCAAAGCGGCGCACTTCCTGATGGAGCGCGTCCGAAAAAGAGTGCACGAAACCCTTGCTTGCGTAGTACAACGCCATATACGGCCCGGGAAACAAACCCGCTATAGAGCCGAGATTGATCACGCCGCCACGTCCGCGCGCAAGCATTCCGGGCAGGAAGCGAAGGGTCAAGTCCGTCAGGGCGCGTATATTGAGATCGACGATCCCAAGCTGATCGTTGAGGGGGAGTAATGTTGCTGCGCCTCGCAGGCCATACCCGGCACTGTTGACCAGCACGCCGCAGACCAAATCATTGGCGGTTAGAAAAGCCTCAAGACGCTCGGACGCGTCGGCTGCAAGCAGATCCAGTTCCAGCGTGAAGGCCTCACCGCCGGCCTGCTGTACCTCGGCCGCCGCAGCGGTGAGGCCTTCAGGCGAGCGCGCGATGAGCACCACGACGTTGCGGTCGCGTGCGGCAACCTTTGCGATTGCTCGTCCAATGCCGCGGGAACCGCCAACCACGACGACAGCCGAACGGAACTCGTTGTGCGGGGTCACTTCGATGTTCCTACCGACGGCATGATGGTCGCGGCTCCCCTGTGGACGAGGCTATTTACTTCGTCGGTGACCTCGCCATTCAAGATCCTTTCGAATCGTTCCAATGCCCGTGCCACATTCGCTCCATCCATAACCCTGTGGTCGTAGTGAATGCGGACAGTAACCGATCCATCCTCGCCGATCGGGCCGTAGTTGAAAAGTGTGGTCAGCGGACTGAGAGGGTTGAGAGACTCCGCTCCGAGACCCGAATAGACAGACAGTTGGAAGGTGCCGAAATACCGCGCTCGCTTCCGTCCTATATTGAGTCCGAGCCACATGAGCAGCCACCTCACAGGGGCAGGTGCGCGAGCAAGCTCCAGAGAGCGCCGAAACTCCTTGATCTCCAGAACCGGAAGTGACCTCGCTGAACGGATCAGCGTCTCCAGCTCGGGGATTGAGCGTTGCTCGGGACCTTTGATGGTGCTCAGCAGAACGACCCGTTCTCCGTCATGCTCGCGCTCATGGGCAATGGAGGCCACGCTGGCCGGATATTCATAGAGTTGTGGCCACGGAAACTTGATGTAAGCGCGCCGCAATTCAGGAATTTCTTGAGAGAGCAGAGCGTATCCCTTCAAGAAAAGCACCGTCCAGGACGGCCGGGCATCCGCTCCGTCTCTTGCATCCAGGAGGGGCCGAACGTTCATTTGCCGCTGGACCGTCACACGCGGCACCCCGATCGAGAATCTCATCAGATCTCCGACAAGGCGTCGCGATGCCGAGAGCTTGATCGTTCGGCCTCTCATCTTGCCACCTCTAATAAAGATAAGGGATGATGCGCTTGGTCTTCGCCATATACGCTTGATATTGCGGACCGAAAACTTCCAGCATCATACGTTCTTCCTTGTCCACCCTTAGGAAGAATAGAACGGTGAAACCGATCAGGCCCGCTATGCCTGCCACCCAGTTCGGCAGCAGAAACACTTGTGAAAGCCCCATCAAAAGGAACGACGTGTACATGGGGTGGCGGACAAGGGCGTACGGGCCAGCGCATATCAATTCGTGCTGCTGGCGGATCTCCAGCGTAATCGACCAGTTTCGTCCTAATTGCTTGTGGGTTCTTCGAAAGACCCACATCGCGGCGCAGAAGAGTATTGTCCCGATCACGACGGCCCACAAATGGGCGGTATAGTCGGCTGCCTCAGGGATGCCGGTCGCGACGTAAAATCCCGGCACGATCGCAAGTCCTGCGAGGGCTGCCGCAAGTCCGACCGCCTCCGAACCGGTACGGCGTTTACTGACGACCGGCACTCGCTTTGCGCGACGCTCAAATGGGTATCGAATGATGCACCAGGCAACAATTCCGAGAACCCAGACGCCCTCGCCGACGACGGCTGCTGATAAGTTCAAATCAAGTCACCAGAACCTTTCCATGATCTGCCTTCTTGGATGCCCCGGTAATCAACCTGTATTCATCTCCCGAAGGTTTGTAATGAACTGTTGCGGCCTTAGCCAAATGCTGGGCGCCTTATAACCCATGTGCCGTGCGATATCCGCCACAAAGGCATTGCAGTTGTATACCGATGCCTCCCAGAGACGAGAGGTTGCCTGCAGTTTGCGTATATACGCAACTGTGTCGTTATATTCATTATCACTCAGCATCACACGCCAGCTTGCTGATCTGTACTGCTCTTCCAGGTCACCATCCGTTGGTCCGGTCGAGGCCGGAACCGGTATGAAGTGGCCTATTACATACTGCGCGGCATCGGGAGAAGCTGGGGCAAGCCCTGCAACTTCGGGATTGATCATATTTCCGTTTTTATCCGCCTGCCCAAAAACGACGTAGGTGTGGCCGTAGGTCAGCGCATAGCGTGAGCGGAATTCGATGAAATGCCGATTTGATTTGTTTTCAGCCGTATTGGTTGGAGCTACGCCTCTGCCGTTGGATGTATAATGCGGTAAAGGCCTTTTGTCTTCTGTCTGGCATGACGATGCCACGAACGCCAACATAACAACTAGCGACACACCGCCTCTTCCAAGCGCCATCACTAAGCTCCATATGCAGGCCCTGACGAATGCGAGCCCGAAGTCAGCATATAAAAATGCCACTCTTGCGCTGTGAGTTACGAAGGAGCGCAGCTTGGCGGTTTATGTAAGAAGAGGAAGGGTCTATGTGACCCTTCCTAAGAATCAAACCCGATATGCTACTTGTAGACTGCTTCTGCCGGCGGTGGGGCCTTCCCCTTGCCTTTGCCAATCGACCCGCAAGCACTCAGATTGGCCACCGCAAACATCGCAACGATTACAATTAGAATTCTGCTCATCAGGAAGTCCTCTCCTCATCATGGAATAGCCTTTCAGGCTACACCTTAAAGTTTAGCGACAATCAGTACCCTGGATAGGGCAGACATGATGCAACATGCAACGAATCTACATTAGCAGATACATATTGCTATGGCCAACCCCGCGATTTCAAATGGTAAACACCATCAGATGACAACCACGCGCGTGCCTACGCGTGCACGGGAGTAGAGGTCGACGATGTTTGTGTTCGTCAGGCGAATACACCCATTCGAAACGGCACGGCCTATCGACCAGGGGGCATTCGTTCCGTGCAACCGGAACAGGGTATCTTCTCCTCCTTGGTAGAGGTAGAGGGCCGCTGCACCGAGAGGGTTGAGCGGTCCTCCCGGTATCCCATCGGCATACTTGGCCAGCCGGGGCTTGCGCTGAATCATGTCATTGGTGGGCTTCCACGAAGGCCACTCTGCCTTATAGCCGATGGTAGCCTCGCCCTTGAAACTCAGTCCTTCCTCACCGACGGCAACGCCATAGCGAGTCGCCAGTCCGTCTGCCTCCACGAAGTAAAGGTAGCGGCTCGCCGTATCGACGACGATAGTTCCGGGCGGTTCACTCCCCGTATACGCGACCTCCTGTCGTCGATAGCGGGGATCGGCATCCGGATCCCTCGCGAATCGGTAGCCCAGTGGCGGCCCATCGCCCGAAGTACATCCAGAAAGCATCAGAGCCAGGCTCCCCAGCACGAGCCCCCGGCGTGTAATATGCTGTTTGTCCATTTCCACCTGCCAAGTAACTCCGTCGATCCCGTTCATTCCAAATTAGCCCGTTCATTCCAAATTAGATTGCGACATCTTTTGATAAAGACACTCAACTCTGTGGAGGATGAGTTCGCAACACTGGCAACATCTCAAGCTGCGCAATACCATGCCCTTCTATTTATCCGTGAAACCCCTTGCATCAATAATCGCGCCGATCGAATATTAGCATATCAACAAGGACAGAGACGATGAAGCTTTGCCTGGAAGGAAAAATCGCGATCGTAACGGGCGCAGGTTCCGGAATTGGTGCCGCCGTTTCCCGACACCTCGCTGAGGAGGGTGCCGAGGTTGTTGTCGCCGATATCAATGCTGACGCAGCACACACGATTGCCGCCGCAATCAGATCAGAGGGAGGCCGCGCCCGTGAATTTGTCGTCGATGTCAGTGACAGTGAAAGTGTGCAGAGACTTGTCGATTTTACCGTCGAGACATGTGGCGGCTTGAATCTGGCGGTCAATAATGCGGGAATCGATGGGATGCGCGCAGCGGTCGCAGACTATCCGCTCGATAATTGGCACAAGGTGATGAACGTCAATCTGAACGGCGTCTTCTATTGCATGAAGTCCGAAATTGGCGCGATGCTGAAGCTGGGCGGCGGTGCAATCGTGAATATGTCTTCCACTCTCGGGACCGTTGGATTACCCACCGCGGCGGCATACACCGCGGCCAAGCACGGGGTTGTTGGACTGACGAAAGTCGCAGCGATGGAGTATGCGAGATTGGGTATCCGCATAAATGCCGTCGGTCCCGGCTGGATCGAAACGCCACTTTTGTCAGAGCATCTTGAGGCGGCGAGTACGCGACGCATGGCATCGCTTCAACCAATGGGCAGGCGTGGAAAACCGGAAGAGGTCGCGACTCTTGTGTGTTTCCTCCTGTCCGAGCAGGCCAGCTTCATCACTGGGGTGCACTATTTGGTGGACGGGGCCTATACCGCTCACTGAAGAAAGGCCTTGAGAAGATGCGACGATGTCCAACCTGCCTCTATTTTGCCCGACGGTGTGGGTGACCGGGATAGCTCATGTTTTACACGACATCGCGGTCCCTCCGGTGATCCTGTCTGCTATCGCCATGTAGGCTACGTTGGAGGTTCTCACGAATAGCAAGACCGGACATGACGGCCATCGCCGCTAACGGGGCGAGATGMGGCGTGGATTGTGTCGGAGAGTTTGCGGTCGGCGCGATGATGGATGACGGTGTGGAGCGTGCCAGACTGAGGCCGAACATACTGTCGTCGTGGCGAACGATGGCGCGGTGTGGCAAGCGCATGTCTCCGAATGCGCCTTTCATCTCCGGCTCCGTCGGCAGGTGCAGAGAACGAGCCGCCAGGGGCACTTCCACCAGTTTCGTCGCTGCCTTCGGAAACCGCGATCATCTGCTAGCGGGACAAGAGCGAGTGGTCACAGGGCGCGAAAGGATAGGTGGAAATAATTGCGGTGCATTCCGTTGGTGACTTTCAGGAGCTTCAAATCTCAGCGCAAATCGGGCCCCAGGCAACCAAGCTTCTCCTAGATGACCAAAAGAGAGCCCCCGACAAGGGGGCGTGTGCCGGACCGTAGCTGAGATTGGAAATAGCGCGCAACAACCGAATCGAAGTCGGAATACGCGCTGCTTTTGCGAGGTTTTCGATCCAAGCTCTTCCATCATGCAAACCCCTCGCTAATCTCGGCTCTTCAAAGAGAATGCAAGGACGTAGTCGCCGATATCCTTCGAATAGGGTGCGCCGCCAACCGATATCAGGACATATTGCTTGCCTGTTTTCGGTGAGACATAGGTCATGGGCGTCGCGCTCGAGCCGACCGGCAGGGGATATTTCCAGAGCTCGGTACCGTTCTCGGCGTCATAGGCGCGGATATAATAATCCTGGAAACCAGCGAAAAAGACGACACCGCCGGCGGTCGCCGACGTGCCGGCGTAGCTCGGCAGACCCATCGGCATAGGCAGCTTGGTTTTGATCTTGAACGGCCCGAGTTCTTCGGCTGTGCCGGCCGGAACCTGCCATGCGATCTTGCGGGTGCTGAGATCCACTGCGGTGACGGTACCGAAGGGCGGCTGCGTGCAGGGAACGCGGAGCCTCGACGTCCACATTTCGGTGGCCATGGCGTAAGGTGTGCCTCGTTGCGGTGCCGAGGGGCCGTGCGCCGTCGTGGTGAGGGCGAAGTCGACATACTCCTCGCGCGGAATGAGTGCGAAGAGACTGGGCACGCGGATATCGTTCATGAAGACCCGGTTGTTGGGCAGATCGACCGACACGCTTCCCCAATTGAGGCCGCCCAGATTTCCCGGCTGCTGGATCGCATACTGCGTGCCGATCGGGGTGAAATCGCCGTCGTAGCGCATCTTGCGGAATGCGATGCGGCATGCCAGCTGATCGAACATCGTCAGGCCCCAGGTCGTCTGCTCCGTCACGCGCTCCGCACCGATTGTCGGCATGCCGACGGAGTAGGGCTGCGTCGGGGAGAGTTTCTCTTCCGGCGCGCCACCTTCCTGCGACACCGGCTTCTCCTCAACTTCGGCAAGCGGTGTGCCGGTCCGGCGGTCGAGGAGAAAAAGCTGCCCGCGTTTGGTGGTCTGCAGGAGAGCAGGCACGGTGGCGCCATTACCGTCAGGCAGGTCGATCAGGACCGGTTGGGCCGGCAGGTCATAGTCCCAGATATCGTGATGCACGGTCTGGAATTTCCATTTCTCGCGACCCGTCGTCACATCGAGCGCCACCAATGTCGCGTTATACTGATCGGCGAAACCAGGGCGATTGACGCCGTAATAATCCGGGGTGGTATTGCCGAGCGGCGCATAGATGAGACCGAGCTTGTCGTCGAATGCGGCCGTCGTCCACATGTTGGGGGTGGCTCGCGTATAAGTCTGGCCCTCCGGCGGGAGTTTGGTGATCTCAGGGTTGCCGAGATCCCATGCCCATTCGAGCTCGCCGGTGACCACGTTGAACGCGCGGATGACGCCCGAAGGTTCGCCGATCTCCTGATTGTCCGTGACCCAACCTCCGACGACGATCAGGTTGCGGGCAATCAGCGGTGCCGACGTCTGGAAATAATAGCCTATCTTGACTTCGCCCATGCCCTGGGAAAGCTGCACGGTGCCATTGTCTCCGAAGCTCTTGCAGGGAACGCCAGTCTCGCTGTCGATCTCCAGGAGACGGGCATCAATCGTCGTCTGCACCAAACGCTCGTTGCAAAGACCATCGGCGGATTGCGCTTCTTGCGGCATCTTGTAGTAACCAAGGCCGCGGCAGCGCTGCCAGTAAGGCGCCGTCGCCTTGGGGTCGAAGGTCCAGCGGGGTTTGCCTGTATCTGCATCGAGCGCTGCGATCACATCTGTCGGCGTGCAGGTGTAGACCGTATCGCCGATCTGCAGAGGCGTGTTCTGATCGGCGCCATCGCCTTTTCCGGTGCGATATGTCCAGGCAAGATCGAGCTTGGACACGTTGCCGCGGTTGATCTGATCGAATGGGGAATAACGGTCTCCTGCCGTAGTGCGGCCATAGGATGTCCAGTCGGAGGGAGCGTTGTCGCCCGTGGCGGGCTTGTAGGCGGTGATGTCGGCGGATGGGCGGATGACGCCGTGCGGTACGAAGCTGAGACCGAAACCCGCGACAAAGATGAGAGCGGTCACCAAGGCGCCGGCATAAAAGACCTTCCGGTTGGCGCTCGGGGAACGCGACGGCGCAAACAGAAGCGCAAAGCCTGCCAGCGCGATAGGGGACATCAAGCGGGCAAAAAGCGCCCAAAAATTAAGACCCGACTCCCATAACGCCCAGGGAAGGGTGAAGACGGCGACAAGCAGCACGATGAGGCTGCCTGATATCTTCCGGCGCCACAGCAGAAACGCGCCAACCACATAAGAAAGCCCAACGATCGCGTAATAGGGGGAGCCGCCGAGGCGTAGCAGCCAGGCGCCGCCTCCGATCAGCCCCAATCCGATAAAGGCGAGAACAAGACAAAATAGGGTAGCCAGAAATTTCATAGTCTCCTCATCCAATCCGCCGCCCGATCACCTGGATTCCAACTCCGACCGTCGCAGGGCACCTCGGGAAGCACAGGGGCCATGGGTTGATGGTCAGAGATGCGTCTTCGGGAGAGGGGTGCTCTCTCGTTCAATTTTTACCTGATGTACCTGTGGTCACTGACACGCGGCCCCGATCCGGCAATGATGCCGCCGCTACTCTGCAGCAACGGCTTGCCATTCCAAATTGAGTCAATACTTCTGAAAGGGGCACAGATGTTTCTCGGCGAAAAGCTTGATCAAGCGAACGGGCGACCGACAGGATTCGATTATATGCGATTACTGTTAGCCTTTTCAGTGCTTTGGATACATACGGCCCGCGTTACGTACGGCGATGACCTGTTTCTCTGGGAGTCACCCTTCCGCCCTGTTATCAAGTCAGTGCTGCCCATGTTCTTTGTCCTGAGCGGGTTCCTGGTGGCTGGCAGTCTTGAACGATCGAAGACATTGATCTCCTTCCTCGGTAACCGATTTATCCGGATCTACCCTGCTCTTGCGGTTGAGGTATTGCTGGCTGCCTTTATACTCGGAGCGATCTATACAGAGTATGACCTGCGTGACTATTTCACCGATCCTCAGTTCTTTACATATCTGATGAATGTCACAGGGCACATTCACTTCAATCTTCCCGGGGTATTCCTGGATAATCCTGATGCCGCGATGGTGAACGGGCAGCTCTGGACGGTGCCCTTCGAGCTTGAGTGCTATGCGGTGATCGCCGTCCTCTTTGTGCTCGGTGTCGTCAGGCGGCGGGTGATTGCCCTTATCGCAACGCCGGCCTTGATCATCAGCTTCGGTATCGCAAGATATTGGAAACATGAAAGTGATTGGGCGAATATGCCGACGACTGCGTCGGGCAATCTGCTCATTTGTGCTTTTCTTGTGGGGGTGACCTTCTATCTCTAC